>DATKLX010000223.1:0-18907 GCA_035542155.1 Anaerolineaceae bacterium | reverse complement strand
TGATAGGTGATGGTGTCAGGTTGTTTTTCGCTCATGAAACCCTCCTGGGTAGTCCATGAGCATAATGGATTTTGCTCAATTGTTAAAGTGCTGGTTTTTGCGGTTTAAAGCACTTTGCCTTCTAGTTGCACAAAAGTTACGTTAGCATAAAACTCGGCTCTTTTTTTCGAGCATTCCTCATTACTATTTGCAGCCTTGCTCTTTTCGCGAGTATTCGTATCCCTTTCTTGGGGCTGTCGGGCTGTGACTGAATAGTCACAGCCCATTTCTTCTTGAGTTGCTTCCCCTCTTTTTTTGAGTTGCATTTTCTCCTTCTGACTTGTTGCGCTATCCCACTGGAAGCCCGCTATCTTTATAATTGATCCGTGCTATAATCCGCGCTATGAGCATATACATCGCAGTTGACGTAGGTGGGACACAGCTCCGTGTGGCCACGTTTACCGAAGTGGGGATCACCCCCCGCCAGCAGGCTCGCATTCCAACCAAAAGCGCTCAGGGAAAAACCATCGACCGCCTCATGGACCTCATCGCCAGCGTCTGGCCGGTCGATGACAGGGTGGCTGCCATCGGCGTCGCCGCCCCCGGCCCGACCAACCCCCGCCTGGGCATCGTCTACAAAGCCCCAAACATCCCCGACTGGGTCGATCTTCCGCTCCGCCAGATCCTTGAGGACCGCTTCAATGTACCCGTCTGCCTGGGCAACGACGCCAACCTGGCCGCTCTCGGCGAATGGCGCTTTGGCGCCGGCCAGGGCCGCCACAACATCCTTTACCTGACCATCAGCACCGGCATCGGTGCCGGGGTGATCTGCGACGGCCATCTGCTCCTGGGGGAAAACGGCCTGGCTGGCGAGTTGGGCCACATCACCGTCCTGCCGGATGGCCCCGTCTGCGGTTGTGGACAGCGCGGCCACCTCGAAGCCCTCTCCTCGGGGACTGCAATCGCCGCCTACGTCACCGCCGAGCTGGCGAAAGGACGCGAAAGCTCCCTCTCCGCCACGCTAAACCCCAATGCGCGCGAAATCAGCCGCGCCGCCAAACAGGGTGACCCCCTGGCGATTGAGGCGTTCGCCCGCGCCGGCAAATACCTGGGCATCGCGATAACGAGCTTTCTGCACAGCCTCAACCCTTCGATGATTATTTTGGGTGGCGGAGTTTCCCAGAGCGGCCATCTGCTCATCGACCCCGCGGAAGCGGTCGTCCGTGCGTCGGTGATGGCGCCCGAATACCTGAACGACCTCATCATCACCACCGCCGCGTTGGGAGACAATGCCGGTTTACTCGGCGCTCTGGCGCTCGTCCGCTCCACGGAACGCGAAGTGATCTAGCGTCCTCAAATCCAGAATCAACTCAAAAGGAGGAATAGCATGGAACCGTTAAAGTTACCTGGGCCATTGGGTAAGGCCATCATTGACCGCGACCAGGCTGTGATCTCTCCTTCCTACCCTCGCGGATATCCCTTCGTCATGGACCACGGGAAAGGCACCGAAGTTTGGGATGTGGATGGCAATCGTTTTCTGGATTTTGCGGCAGGCATCGCCGTCGCGGCCACCGGGCACAGCCACCCAAAAGTCGTCCAGGCGATCAAAGATCAGGCTGACCAGTTCATTCATATTTCATCCGATTTTTACCACTCGAAATGGGTGGCGCTGGGCGAAAGGTTAGACGAAATTGCCCCTTTCCAGGAACGCGCCATCTCATTCATGACCAATTCGGGTACCGAAAGCGTCGAGGCTGCCATCAAGCTGGCCCGCTACAGCACCGGCCGTTCCCAGTTTATCGGTTTCCTCGGCGGTTTTCATGGCCGCACCATGGGCGCGGTCTCCTTTACTGCCAGTAAAAATAGCTATCATAAGGGATTTTTTCCTTTAATGAACGGCGTCGTTCACGCCCCCTTCCCCGATACGTACCATCCGATCCTCCAATCTCGCCCCGGGGAGGATTACGGCGAGACCGTGATCCGCTATATCGAGGATGAGATCCTCGGCAGGATCCTCCCTCCCGAAGAGACAGCCGCCATCCTCGTCGAGCCCATCCAGGGAGAGGGCGGCTACATCATTCCACCGCCGGGCTTTTTTCCTGCCTTGCGCAAGTTATGCGACAAATACGGCATCATCCTGATCGCCGATGAAGTCCAGGCTGGAATGGGCCGCACAGGCAAGTGGTGGTCGATCCAGAATTTTGGGGTCGAACCCGATATCATCACTGCGGCGAAAGGGATTGCCTCAGGTGTGCCCCTCGGGGCGATGATCGCCCGAAAAAGCATCGTCACCTGGCCCAAGGGCTCGCACGGCAACACTTACGGCGGCAATCCTCTCGCCTGCGCCGCCGCCCTGGCTACCATCGATTTAATCGAGAACGAGTACATGCAAAACGCCGCTGTGGTGGGCGAATATACCCTTGACGCCTTGTGCGAGATCGCCGCCCGCCACCCCACCATCGGCCAGGTCCGCGGCATGGGCCTGATGATCGGGATCGAGTTCGTGACAAATAAAATCACCAAAGAGCCCGCCCACGATCTGCGCGATGACGTTGTCGACCTGGCTTTTGAGCGCGGCCTGCTCACTCTCGGTTGTGGAAAAAGCACCATCCGTTTCTCTCCGCCCCTCAGTGTATCTGTCCCCGAGGTCGAGGAAGCCCTGGCCATCTTCGAAGAGGCGGTTACCCTGGCCGAGAAGAAACATGGTTTAATCTGAAGAATATGCTGCCAGATTTTCGCGTTCGCCAAAGAGATTACCTGCTCGAAATAGCCCGGGCGATGACCGAGGAGCTGGATCTCGATAAGCTCCTCGGCCGGATTTTAAACATTTCCATGGAAATGCTCGCCGGTCAGGCTGGCCTGATCGCCCTGCGTGATGAAAACCACCGCTGGCGGGTCGCCGCATCCCAGGGTATTCCCGCCCATTTTCTACGCTACATCGAGCCAACCCTCTCCCAACTCGAAGCCGACAAAGACCCCACCTCCACTGAGCTGGACAAAATCAACCATATCCTCAAAGACTTGATCTATAACGCCAGTCTTGGCCTGCTGACTGGCGTGGGTCTGCCCCTCGTCGCCCACCAGAAGGTGATCGGGGTGATCTTTATTTTCCGCAGCTATCCGGACGTATTTTCTACCAACGACCGCTCTCTGCTGGGTAGCTTCGCTGACCAGGCCGCCATCGCCGTTTATAACGCCCAGCTCTATACCCAGGTGAATCAGGAAAAGCAGCGCACGGATGCGCTCCTTGATTCCATCGCGGATGGTATCTTCATCCTCGCTCCAGATCACCGCATCGAACGCAGCAATCCCGCCCTGGCGCGCATGCTGAGTTTGCCTCAGGACAAAATCAACGGACGCGTTATTGAAGACCTGCTCCGCTTCGCCAGCCCACCCCAGGGTCTCACCCTCGAACAGGCCGAGGCCGGCGGGTGGCCCTTGAACCCGAATGCCAATCTCTATGTCGAGGGGGACCTGGTCCGCAGTGATTCTCAACCACCCCTGCCGGTTGGGATCACTTACGCCCCCCTGTTGTCTTCCGAAGGCAGCCTGCTCAACATCATTGGCACGATCCGCGATATCACCCGTTTCCGCCAGGCCGATGAGATGAAAAGCACCTTCATCTCCGTCATCAGCCACGAGTTGAAGACGCCGGTGGCGCTGATTAAAGGCTACGTGAGCACCCTACGCCGCGAAGATGCCAGTTGGGACCCCGCGGTCGTTCAGGACAGCCTCAAAGTGATCGAAGAAGAAGCCGATCACCTCACCGAGCTGATCGAAAACCTGCTGGACGCTTCTCGCCTGCAGGCTGGCGCCCTGGCGATCAAACGCTCGGAGGTCTTCATCCCCGACCTGGCCCACCGCCTGGCAGTGCGCTTCCGGAGCCAATCGGACCGCCATACGATCACCGTCGAATTCCCCGAGGATTTCCCCATCATCCTCGCCGATGAAAACCGTATCGGCCAGGTACTCTCGAACCTGATTACCAATGCAATGAAGTACTCGCCCGAAGGCGATATCTGCATCTCCGGCCAGGTGCGGTCAGATACGGTGATTGTATGCGTCAAAGACAGCGGCCCCGGTATAGCTCCCCACGATCTGCCCTATATATTCGATCGTTTCTACCGCGCTCCAGATGTGGCTCGCCAGACCAAGGGAGCCGGCCTGGGCTTATACCTGGCCCGCGCCATCGTTGAGGCTCACGGCGGCCGCATCTGGGTCGAATCTCGCTCCGAAGAGGGCGCCCGCTTCTGTTTCTCTTTGCCTCGCTAGTGGTATAATCTTCTATCTTTTTTGATTCAGATTGTGAGAAAGTGCATGCCAAAAACACAGACCTTATGTCCTCGCTGCCACCAGCCTGTCGTCGTAGACGTCGAACAGCTTTATGATGTTAATACCAACCCCCAGGCCAAGCAGCAGCTACTTTCGGGGAATTTCAACGTCATTCACTGCCCAAATTGCGGGTATGAAGGCAATTTGTCGACCCCCATTGTCTACCACGATCCTGATAAGGAATTGCTCCTGACCTATTTCCCGCCCGAGCTGGGTCTCCCTCTCAATGAGCAGGAAAAGATGATCGGGCCGCTGATCAATCGGGTCGTCAACAACCTGCCCCAGGAAAAACGCAAGGCTTACCTGCTCAGGCCGCAAAGCGTGCTGACCGTGCAAGGGCTGGTGGAGCGCATTCTGGAAGCGGATGGAATCACGCGGGAAATGGTCCAGGCTCAACAACAGCGCGTGTCGCTGATTCAACGCCTGCTCAGCGCTCCTGAAGAATCGCGCGCCGAAATCGTCAAACAGGAAGAGGCGTTGATCGATGAAAGCTTCTTCAGCATCCTCAACCGCCTGATCGAAGCCGCCCTGAACGGCGGGGACGAGCCCACCGCCCGCCAATTGGCTTCCATCCAGCAGCTTCTCCTCGCCAACACCGCCGTTGGCAAAACCCTGAAATCGCAGGCCGAAGAAGCCGAAGCTGCGATGCGCTCCCTCCAGGAAGCCAGTAAGAAAGGCCTCACCCGAGAAAGCCTGCTGGATCTTCTTGTCGAAGCGCCCACGGAAGCCCGCCTGGTCACCCTGGTCAGTATGGCCCGCCAGGGCATGGATTATTCCTTCTTCCAGATCCTCAGCGACCGCATCAACCAGGCCTCTGGGGAGGAGAAGGCCAGGCTGATCGATCTCCGTGAGAAGCTTCTCCAGCTCACCGGTGAGATCGATAAAGCCCTCCAGGAGCAGGCCAAACAGACCCGCGATTTGATCGAAACGATCTTGAAATCGGACAACATCGAGGAAACCACCACCCAATATTTGCCTGCCGTCAACCAGCTCTTCGTTGACATAGCCAGCAGCATGCTCCAGGAAGCCCGCCAGAAGAGCGACCTCGACCGGGTCAACCGGCTAACCCGGATGATGAGCGTGATCCAGCGCGCCAGCGCTCCACCGCCCGAGTACGAACTGCTGGAAACCCTCCTCAGCGCTCCCGATGATGCCGCTCGCCGGAAAATGCTCGAAGAGCATGCCCAGGAGATCTCACCCGAGTTTGTAGAGCTGGTGGGAAATCTGGCCGCTCAGACTCAGGCTCAAAATCAGGATCCGGAGTTAACCAGACAGTTGAACGACGTCAACCGCCAGGTATTGCGCTTTTCGATGGAGCAAAACCTGAAGAAATAAGGCTATTCCGGGGGGTTATCCAGGCGCAGCCCGTGCCCTCGGACGGTGATGATGTAGGGGTTATCCGGGTCTATGGCGTTTAACCGGTCTCGTAGCCGGCGGACAAGCGCGTCCAGCGCCTGCTCGGATACCCCCACCGCTTCCTGGTCTCCCCAGATGGCATTGATTAATTCCTGCCGGCTAACCACCCGCTCCTGCTGATCGTAGAGCACTTGCAGCAGGCGGAACTGCGGCACCGACAGCGGCGGCAGCACCTCTTGCTGCCCGATCCACACTCGCCGTGACCGGTTTTCAAGGCGCAGCTTTCCCGGCCGCTCCGCGGCAAACGCTTCCCCTGCATCCAGCGGCATGGTCGCATCCGAGCTGAGGAATACAAAATGCTGAACCAGCGCAACCTGGACCATATCGCTGTCTTCTAGCACGATCGGATCCTCGACTTTCAAACCATTGCAGTAGGTGCCGTTCTTGCTGCCGAGATCTTCAAGGATGACGCCGTCAGGAGCGGGGGTTAAGCGGGCATGGTAGCGCGATACCTGGCGGTCGGGGATGACGATGTCACAGGATGAATCTCTGCCGATCACCAGGGGCTGGTTGATGGTCCACCGATGGCCGTTGAGTGGACCAGTTTGCCCGATCAAAACCGGAAATTCGACTGCATCGCGCTCCAAGATGTACCTCCGCTTCTGGAAGTCAGTCGGGGCAGGGCTTAACCTCCCCACTGTGATTTGCGGTAACAAGTAGTTTTATGACAGCTCGCCGAAACCGGATGGAATCGTTCAATACCCTTAGAGGTATAATATAGCAGATTATAGTATTTCTTTGCAAGACAGGCTGATGACGCCGATCTATTTGGCCTGTCTTTCTGGTATTCTTAGAACTGGTAAATCGTTCTTGCCAGGATTTTCGCGATGGTTCTGTCTCTGAAAGCTGGGGAAGTCCTGCGCGGCCGGTATAAGATTCGCAGGATCATCGGCCAGGGTGGAATGGGTAGCATCTACCTGGCGGGTGATCTGCGCCTGGAAGGCCGCCTGTGCGCCCTCAAAGAAGTCGAGCATGACCGGACGCTTCCCCCCGACCTGGTCCGCCAGGTCCGGGAACAGTTCCAACGGGAAGCGACCGTCCTCGCGCGCCTGGACCACCCCAACCTGCCCAAGGTTTCCGATTTTTTCTCCAGCACGGGGCGCGATTACCTGGTCATGGACTATGTCCCCGGCAAAGATCTGCGCACCCTGATGATCGAAGCCCGCCAGGCGGACACCTTTCTGGAGGAGAATGACGTTCTTGGTTGGGCATCCCAGCTTGCCGATGCATTAACTTACCTGCACAGCCAGGAGCCGCCCATCCTCCATCGGGATATCAAGCCCAGCAATTTAAAGGTCACCCCCAGCGGTTTGCTGAAATTAGTCGATTTTGGTCTGGTCAAGCTGCTGGCTCCGGGAGAGATCACCATCACCGTATTGCAGGGCCAGGGGACTGCACTGTACACCCCCCTCGAACAGTACGGCGGAGACAGCGGGCACACAGACGTGCGCAGCGACATTTTTGCCTTCGGATCGACTCTGTACCACCTCCTGACCAACCAGCCCCCGACCGATGCGCGCGAGCGGTTCCTTCAGCCCGAAAGCCTGACCCCCATCCGCCAGATCAATCCCAATGTCAGCCCCCACACCGAACGCGCCATCGTTTGGGCAATGAACTTGCACCCCGACGAACGTCCCACCACAGTCGAGGCCTTTCGCCAGGCCCTCCTCGGCGATCGAAACCCGCCCAGCCGACCAATCCCCCGTCCTATTCCTCGGCCTCCGGAACTCCAGGATTATCTGAATGGCATTCCAGAGCGAACGTTGTTATGGATCGCCGCAGGCTTACTCGTTTTGAGTTTGCTGGCTACGCTGGCTCATTAGGGCCTGGATGGCGGGTCTTGCGCACCATACGCTGGTCCTCCCAGACTTTCCAGATGACCCCCCCGCACAATCCCAGCCCAATCCCCAAAGCGGTAAACGACAGGATCCCGGTAGTGCCCGTGGTCTTGATCAAGCCGCCGCTTCCCGGAAGTTCCAGCGCCAGGTATGAATACGCAATTAACCCACCCAAACCGCAGCACAACCCCCAGCGCAGCCCCCACTTCATAGAGCCCCACCAGGTCCCGCCGATATAAGCGGCCACGGTACAAAACAGGATCAGGAACATTGCCAGTAGCCAGTCGCTGAAGCGTGTATGAGCAATGATCACAGGCGCCTGGGTCGGAGTTGCGGTTGGGGTCGGCGTACTGGTAGAAGTCGGCTGGCGGGTTTCGGTGGGCAGCGGAGTCGGCGCAATGACCGTAATCGCGGCGCTCGCCCCAGGAGTGACGTTCAGCTTGATGATGCCAGAAGTCAAGGCTGGCTCGCTCTGCACGTGAATCTCAAGTAATCCCGGTCTTTCGATGCGGAACCCGGTTCGGGCGATGCCGTTTACCGTTTTGGCTTCGATCTGCTGAAGGCCGTTCGCTCCACCATCCGTGGTAAAGATGAACGTTACCTGCGTCTCGTCCGGAACGATGTTACCGTTGTGGTCATAAATTTTACCGGCAGCCAGGGGGAGGGTGTCCCCTACCTTAAAGGTGGGAACCTCGGTGGGAATCGAGGTGGTTTGATTGGGCGAAGACGTGGGCTCAGGTACATCCAGGCGCAGTGGAATTGGGATCTTCGGATCCGGCGAGGTAGCCTCGATCAGGTCGTATCCCGCGCCCACGATGGAAACAGGCGCCGCCCCTGATGGGTTCAATTCCTGAAACAAAACGCGGGCGGCGATTTCGATAAAGGCCGGCTCTTTGCTGTATAACGCGTAAAAAACCGTCAGCTTGGAGATATCGGTCGCATCCAGGTAATATGGCGCGTTGAAGGTAAACAGGACGACCTTTTTATTGCGGATCAGGTCCGGCCGGTCCGAGAGCAGCTTACGCAGCGCAATCGAGGAAGGGCGGGAGTTATTTAAATCCAGGGTTGAAAAGACGATCCAATCCGAGCGGTTCAGATCCGCCTCAAGAGCGGAGGGAGTCTGGGTAGGTTGCTTACCCGACGAAGTGGTGAGGTAATTCAGCAAATCGGTGAAAGAATACGAGCTCAACCGGCTTTGGACGACCTGCCCACCGGCTTGCGGCCCATATAACCGCAGAACCGCAGATTGCAGCGCATCCGCGGGGAACAGTTCCTCGGTTGGACACTGGCTGCACTGTTTGGCAGAAAGGGTATCCGTGATAAACATGATTCGTTCACGTACGTCCGGCGGCTTGGGCAAATCCGCCGCTGCTGGACTGATGAGTGTGACCGCATTGCGCGCGACGTTAAAAGTGATCTGCTGGTCGTTCGCATTGTTGCCTATCTCAGAAAGCTGGGAGGGATCGGACAATACCGAGCTGATCGTGAAATCTGGATAGATCTTTAATTTTTGAGACAGGATACGCAGCACCGATTCGTTCACCCGCATTGCAAAGGCATTATCGTCTTTGTATTTGCGCGTGAAAAAGTCCAGTGTATTTCCGATCGTCGTCAGCACGTCTGGGTCGTTGCTGCTGATAAAGTTGTTGGCATAGAGGAGATCGTTTCCGGCGAGAAAGGCATCTCGGGCAACGCTTTTCGCGTCAAAGCTGGTACCCGAAGGATCGACGAACCTCCGCACGGCCCGGCTGCCCAGGTCGTCGCTGACCAGGAGGCCGCCATTTTCATGCCAGCCCTGAAACTCTGGCAAATTCATCAAATCACTCAGGACGGCCTGGTCAAAGCTGACCGGCTTAGTCGTGGCCCGGATGTTCCCCTGGAACAGATAGCGAATGTGGGAAACCAGCAGGCCGTCCGCGGTTTCGGAGGGAGATTGGGCGTTCCCTGTGACTCCAAAAAATGGGGGAAGTTCGATCTGTTTGAGCTGGTCGAGGCTCTTTCGCACGGTCGCTACTTCCACTTCGGGCAGGCGGTCGGAGCTGCCCTGACCTGGAAAGTGCTTGGCAATCACTGCCATGCGGCCCAGACTGCCCTTGTGCAGGCCATCCACATAGGCCTGTCCCATGACCTGAACCCAGTATGGATCGCCGCTAAACGTGCGCGTGGTCAGATCAGCCTCACTGGTCGTGGCATGTGTGTCAAATACGTCCAGGGATGGGCCCAGGAACAGGTTAAAGCCGATCCTGGAAAGCTCCTTAGCCTCCACCTCCCCCACCTGGCTGGCAATCTCAGGCTTCCAGGTCGCGCCGACCGCCATTTCGCTGGGAATGGGGGTCAACCCGGAAAAGATCTGGTCGTACGGATATCCATCCCCTTCTTGAGAAATCCCGACGAACAGCGGGATGTAATTGGGAAAGGTTTGTTTTCCGGTTTCGGGATCGGTTTCTGCCGTGATCGATTGGTCCCATTCGAGCTGCTGCAGGTTGTTGATCAGCTTTTGAGCATCTTCGACCGTTTGCCCGTTTCCGGTAAAGTTATCGTTGTCAGCGCGCAGGACGACCCCCCCGATATGGTAGCGCGTGAGCAGGTCGTGGATCGGTGTCGTTTCGCCTGTTTCCGCTCCGCGGAAAGACACCAGAAATAACTGGCCGATCCGTTCTTCCGGAGTAAGCTTGAGCAGAATTCCTTTGGCTTTTGCCTCGATCTGGGCATCCGGGTTTGCCAGTTCTGCGGATGGAGAAGCGCCTGAACGGGGCGCGGAGCCAGCAAGCTGAGCCAGTAAGCTCACCGCAAGGAGACCGAGCCTCAAGACATTTAGCAGGTTCAATCTGCCAGCTCCTTTTCAGTCACCTCGCGGATCACCTGAATAGCGCTGATCGGATCGTCAGTGAAAATACCATCGGCTCCAGCGGCAAGCAATCTGCGTGTTTCCACAGGATCATTGACTGTCCAGGGAAAGACTTTTTTCCCCCTTGCATGAGCGCTCTGAATCAGAGCTGGGGTTACGTCGGCATGGAAAGGGTGGAGCGATTCGTGGGGAATGGCGCGGTTCAAGAAAGTTCGGGCCAGCGCGCCGGCATATCCTTCCTGAGTTAGCAGGCCTGTAGGAACCTGGGGGAGAAGGCGGCGGGCGCGGATCAGGTTGCGCGGATCAAAAGAGGAGAAAAGGACTTGCTCCACCCTTGCCATGCGTTGCACCAGGTGGACGACCTCGTCCACCAGATGATCTCCTGGCGTGGTGTAATTGGTCAGCTCGACGTTGACCAGCACCTGCTTACCGACGGTCTCAAAAACGGCTTCCAGGGTTGGGATTCTTTCTCTTTGATACCGCACAGAAAAAAAACTGCCGGCATCCAGCCCTTGAAGCTGGGCCAAGCTGAAATCGCTCACCTTCCCTGCGGCTCCTGTCGTCCGTTCCAGGGTCGGGTCGTGGATGACGATGACCTGACCATCCGCGCTCAGTTTTGCATCCAGCTCAATGGCCGGGGCGCCCTGGCGAAGCGCAAGCTCGAAAGCTGCCAGCGTATTTTCAGGTGCATAAGCGCTTGCGCCGCGGTGTGCAAAAACCAGCGGGCGCGGAAATTGTTCCAGCATGTTAAAGCTCAACAAAATAAGATTCAGCCGCCCGGTCGATCAGGTCGCGCGACATACTTGGTTCCACTGCGAGGTAGCGTGCAATATCCTGGATTTGATCGCAGAGATCGCGGGGATGGGAGGCGCGCAGTTTTCGATTTCGCTTGATGTACCATTCCTGAAGAAGGTAAGCCAGCCCCTGGTCATTGTAGGGGATTCCTTTGGATTCAGAGACGCGCTTGAAAATCTCGCGGTACTCCTCATAGGAAGGATCGCCAATCTCGATTTTGTGCCGCAGCCGGCGCAAGAAAGCCTCATCCACCAGGTCCTTGGGCGGCAGGTTGGTGGAGAAAACAACCAGCACGTCGAAGGGGACCTCGATTTTCCGGCCGGTGTGCAGGGTCAGATAGTCGATCCGGTTCTCCAGGGGAACGATCCAGCGGTTTAGCAGGTCCCGGGGGCGGACTTGCTGGCGGCCAAAATCATCGATCAGGAGAATCCCGCCGTTGGCTTTGACCTGAAATGGAGCTTCGTAGAATTTGTGCACGTCGTCAAAAACCAGGTCCAGGCCGGCCAGGGTCAGCTCACCGCCCACCACGATGAAGGGCCGGCGGATCTTGATCCAACGTGGATCTCGCCTGGCGCCTGTCCGCAACTGCCCGGTTCCACCCCCGTTTGAGCCCATCTCGTTTTCTGGAGCAAGCTGGTGGTTCACGGAATCATAAAGCTTGACCACCTGGCCATCGATGTAGATGGCGTAGGGGATATACATCGATTGGGTCAGGATCATATTACCGATGGCTTTGGCCACGCTGGTCTTCCCATTCCCGGGCGGGCCATACAGGAAGATCGATGTGCCCGAATTGACCGCCGGGCCAATCCGCTGGAAAGTCTTTTCCGAGAGCACCAGTGTAGAGAGGACCTGGCGCATGACCCGGTTGGTAACTACGAAGCGCCCCCGGCTCTGTTTCTTAAAAGCTTCATAATATATATGCAATGGGACTGGCGCCGGGCCGGCGTACTGGCTGCGCTCGAGAGCTTCCCGCGCGCGGGCAATGCCAGCGCCGGTAATTGCGTACTGGTAGGCTCCTTCGCCCAGGCCCATCTGCGAAGACTTTACTTCGACCAGTTTTTCGCGTTTTAATGCCTCCAGAATCAGGTCGACAACGCCCGTGAAGGGCAAGGCCAGTTCCTCAGCTATCTTAAAACCGGTCATGTAGCCTTGAAAATAGAGAATCTTCAAGGCCAGATCCTGAACCCAGAGCGGTGAAAGTCCAGTATCTTCGATACGGCTGATGGGAGGTGGTACGAAATGGGTAGTGTTCTCTCCGGCGGCTGCGACATTACCTAAGCCAGCGGACTTTCCGGGCGTGGTGCTCATGCATTTCCTCCGATATGTTTCTGACCACTATGGCTGGCAGATTCCTTAAAAAAACCTAACAAATTATAGCACGCCCTTCCGGTGCTCACCAAATCCTTACAATTATGTGATTTTGCCTTGGCTTCGAGGGAGACAATTCTTTTTACTCCGCCATCCCGGAGGGCCGTAAATCCCTGACGTTCAACTGTAAGTCGATCATTCCGTTGTATTCGTTGCGCTCGAAGGTATACATCAGGTCGACAAAGTGGGGAAGCTGGCCATCCAGGTGCCCCAGCCGGAATGCGATGGCATTGATCGAAGCCTTCCCATCGGAAACCCAAAGCTTGAGGTGCTGCTTCTCTTTTCCAACGGTTCTGTGGTTGCGGACTTCGAGGTTGCGACTGACGAAAACCGGCTCAAGGTTCCCGTATCCGGTTGGTTGGATCAGGTCCAGATAATTCAGCATCTTGAAATTGAGATCGGAAAGAGGAATCTCGAGGTCGGCATCCAGAGTGCGGCGAAGCTGGGACAGATCGCCAAGCTGTTGGGCGGCCATCGCCTGCATGCGGGTGATCAGCTCGGGCAGATTTTCGTTCCGCACGGTGAACCCTGCTGCGGCCGCGTGCCCTCCATGGCGGATGAGCAACTCAGAGCACTGATCCAACGCCTCTGTAATGTGAAATCCGGGGATGCTTCGGCACGAGCCCCGGGTGATCTCCTCATTTCGATAAGCCACGATGGCCGGGCGGTAGTACAGTTCCGCCAGGCGAGAGGCGGCCAGCCCGACGATCCCCTGGCTGAAGCCAGGGTCAGCGGCAAAAATCAGGGCCTGGTCCTGGTTCTCAGCCAGCGCCATCGCCTCAACCCGCGCTTGAATATCTCGCGTTTGCTGCTGGCGCTCGTGGTTCTGGTTATCTAGCTGCTGGGCCAGCATCCCGGCCTCGAAGAGATCGGTGGCGGTCAGCAGGCGGAAGGCCGCCAGGGCTGATTCCAATCGCCCGGCAGCGTTAAGTCGGGGCCCCAGGGCAAAGCCGATATCCGCTGCAGTAACTTTTTCCCGGTTGAGCCCCGCTGCTCCGATCAGGGAAAGCAGCCCCTGGCGCTGGCCCTGGCGAATGTGCTCCAGCCCCCGGCGAACGAGGGCGCGGTTCTCTCCCACCAGAGGAGCCAGGTCCGCAACCGTACCGAGAGCGACCAGGTCCAGCCATTGGTCCGCCTCGACCCCGGCTACCGGCTGGGTTGCCAGGAGCGCCTGAGCCAGTTTGTAAGCCAGTCCCACTCCGGCGAGATCCTTATCCTGGTAGGGATCTCCCGGCTGCTTGGGGTTGATCACGGCGATCCCGCAGGGCAACGTGTCGCTGCAGTGGTGGTGATCGGTGATGATCAGGTCCAGCCCTAGCTGGCGGGCGTATTCGGCCTCTTTTTGCGAACGGATCCCGCAGTCCACAGTGATGACCAGCTTCGCTCCTAGCGAGCGCTGGACCGTTTCCAGGGCTTCGTTATTCAGCCCGTATCCCTCATCGAAGCGGTTGGGGATATATTCACGGACCCGCGCACCCATTTTCTGCAGCACCTCGAATAATAGTGCGGTCGCGGTTACCCCGTCGACGTCATAATCCCCATAGACCACGATCAGCTCGTCCCGCTGGATAGCGCACAGGATCCGCTCGACGGTCTCTCCCATCCCCAGGATTTGAATGGGATCGGTGTTTCCACTCGGCTCGGCTTTGAGGAACCGCGCTGCCTCGTCGAAGGTCGTGCAGCCGCGGTTGTACAGGATCTGCCTGAGAAACGCAGGAAGTACGCCCAAGGCCTGATCGGCTTCGGGGGAGATTCGTTCCATAATGTGCCAGCGCCTGGCCTGGGAAGGTTGCATATCGTTGTAGTATAAATCGCCTTGCCGGGAAGGGCAAGGCGGGTTGGTAAACCATTTTGACCTTGCGTTATAATTCTGTAACTTACCTGATGAGAACGGCGGCCAATTCTTGACCTCTTATTCCCCTTTTTCCTTCGACCTGGTTGCCCGCCAGGGAATGGCCCGCGCGGGTGTTTTCCACACCCCCCACGGCGACCTGCAAACGCCCGTCTTCGCCCCGGTCGGCACCCAGGCGACTGTCAAGGCGGTCACCCCAGCCCAACTGCGCGATCTGGGAGCGACTCTGGTCCTGGCGAATACCTATCACCTCTACCTGCGCCCGGGGGATGAGCTCGTCGCCGGGATGGGCGGGCTGCACCGCTTCATGGGCTGGGACGGGCCCATCCTGACCGATTCGGGTGGATTCCAGGTCTTTTCGCTGGCCCAGACCCGCAAGGTCGATGAAAACGGCGTGACGTTCAAGAGCCACATTGATGGCTCGCTGCACCACTTAACGCCAGAAAAATCGATTGCCATCCAGGAAAACCTGGGAGCCGACATTATCATGGCTTTCGACGAGTGCGCCGACCCCAACGACCGGTCGTATATCGAAGAGGCGATGCGCCGCACACACGCCTGGGCGGTGCGCTGCCTGAAAGCCAAAAAACGCCCGGACCAGGCCCTGTTCGGCATCGTCCAGGGTGGGGTCTTCCCCGACCTACGCCGCGAGTCAGCGGAGACGATCGCGGCGATGGGCTTCCCCGGTCACGCCATCGGCGGCCTCTCCGTCGGCGAAACCAAGCCCCAGATGCACGCCATGCTCGAGGTGGTCAACGCGATCCTGCCAGAAGAGAAGCCGCGCTACCTGATGGGAGTTGGCTCTCCAGAAGACCTGGTCAACGGTGTTCTGCGCGGGGTGGATATCTTTGACTGCGTCCTTCCCACCCGGCTGGCGCGCCACCAGGCGGCGATGACCCGCACCGGCCGGATTAACCTGATGAATGCCGGCTATGCGCAGGATAAGCGGCCCATCGACCCTACCTGCCTCTGCTACACCTGCCAGAACTTTACCCGCGCCTATCTCCGCCACCTCATCGTTGCCAGAGAAATCCTGGCTGCTACCCTGATTTCGATCCACAATCTTCACACCCTCACCCGGCTCACCCGGGACCTCCGCCAGGCGGTGATCGCGGGTAGCCTGGACGCCTTTGCCGCAAATTTTCTGGCCCAATATTCCTCGTATGAAAAAGAAGCCGCCAACCAACCGGAGGAGTAGCGCGGCGCTACTGGCTGCCCTGATGATCGTGATCAACGGCTGCCGGCCCCTCGCGCCTGTTTCACCCCTGGCTACCCTGGAACCAGTCCGGGTCCAGTACACCCCGGCGTTGGAAAAGGGTTTCCTCGCTCAGCTCCAGGCATGCTCCGGGCAAAGCAGCGGGATTGGTTTGATGGTCAAAAAGACCCCGGCCCAGTCCCTGGAGCTTTCCCGCTTCGACCTGACTGTCAGGATCGAAGTTCCACCAGGAACCAGGGATTTCGCCGCTGATCTGGGAAAGCTCGAGATCCGGGTGATCTCTCACCCCGGCCTTTCGCTCACCAGCCTGACATTGGCCGACCTCGCCGCGATCTATTCGGGTAAGATGCAGGAATGGCCCGGAGGAGCTTCTCTCCCGGTCCAGGCGTGGACGTATCTGCCCGGCGATGATTTGCGCATCGCTTTTGAAGGTCTCGTCTTGAACGGCGAAACGCCGGTGAAAGCGGTCTACCAGGCCCCGGATCCCGCCGCGATGATCCAGGCGGTCAGCCAAACGCCGGGCGCGATCGGCTTCATCCCGTCAGACTGGATGAGCGCGAAGGTCCACACCGTCAACCTGGACCGCTCCCTGAGCGTTCCGGTCGTGGGCCTGGCTTCGGCGGAGCCGCAGGGCGCCGCCCGCCGCCTGCTCGCCTGCCTGCAAGAAAGGAATTGGTAATGGCGGTAAAAATGATCCTGCACCAGAAAGAATTCGAGGTCAGCCCCGGGATCACCCTGGCAAAGGCCCTGCAAAGCCTGGAACTGCACCCGGAGATGTACCTGGCTCTGCATGATGGGGACCTGATCACGGAGGACGAGGTTCTCCACGATGGCGTCGTGATCACCCTGGTCGCCGTGATTTCGGGTGGAGCAAGATGAAGTGCCACACCTGCGGCCAGAAGGCCAGCCTGCACATGCCCCAGCACCGCCTGGCGCTCTGCAAAGAGCATTTTCTGGAATGGCTGCCTGCCCAGACTGCGCGCTTCATACAGAAATACGCCATGTTTACCCCCCAGGACAGAATCCTGGTCGCGGTATCGGGCGGCAAGGATTCCCTCGCCCTGTGGGACGTGCTCTGGCGGCTGGGTTACGACGTGGATGGTCTCTATATCGATCTGGGGATCGCCGGAGATGTCGAGTATTCCGCTCGCTCGAAAGAGTTTGTCGTGGAGTTTGCCGCGCAAAGGGGCCTGGTTCTCCGCGTCTTCGACCTGCGCGAAACGTACGGGATGACCATCGCCGAGCTGTCTTTCCGCTCGCAACGCGGCCGCGGGAAACCTTGCGCGGTCTGCGGTCTAAGCAAACGCCACATTCTTGACCAGGTTGCATTGGAAAACGGCTATTCCGTGCTCGCGACGGGCCATAATCTGGACGATGAAGCCGCGGTTCTGTTTGCAAACACCCTCGAGTGGAAAGTCGACGCCCTGGCGCGCCAGCGCCCGGTGCTGCCGGAAAACAGCGACCTGCCTCGCAAGGTGAAGCCTTTTTGCCGCTTCTACGAGCGTGAGACGGCTGCCTACGCGCTCCTCCGCGACATCCCATATATATACGAGGAATGCCCTTTCGCGGGCGGGAACCAGACAAACGCGTATAAAGAGACGCTTAACCGCCTCGAGGTTACCCGCCCCGGCGCCAAGCTTGCGTTTTACCTGAATTTCTTGAAAAACCGCGAAAGACTGTGGGGAAAAGCGGATCTGGACGAGGGGCTGGTCGATCTGCATCCCTGCCCGGTGTGCGGCCAGCCGACCACCAACCAGACGAAATGCGCCTTTTGCGCCATGCTGCGCGCCGATAATTAATTAAAAGGACCCCACCATGCCGTGTGCTGCAGAGTTTTGAACCTGCATACGCAGGTTGAGGTCTCGCACCACAGGCTCCGCCTTGGCCGAAGCCTATCGCGTCACCTGCCAGTATAGAGAGACCTATAAAAAACTTGTTGGCTCAAAACCGGTTTTGCGGCATCACGAGCACAGCAGGGTAATTCTTTTATACCACAATCTTTTTCAACTGTATAGGCGACCTCCGGGGTGATATTCAATACCAGTTCAGTAGAAGATAGAACTTTTCCCTTAGCCGCGTGTTTTGCTTGACACGGAGCGTTCCCTTTTGTATACTGAAATTGTACCCGGTTTTAGCGATCTAGACATGTCCTTCGGAAACAGGTTCAGAATTGGTCCTTACTCATGGGGAGGGAATGGGCGTTCACTTCAATCTGATCCCTGTCTGGCAACTGAGTGGGATTTTATGGATCCGGTCGATGTCACTCACCGTTCACTCCCGTTACACGCCGCTGGTGAAGAAATAACCAGGATTTTCGGGTAAATCATTTTCATTTTCTCCAACAGGCAAACCCCTATGGCTGTGATCCGCGCCTTTATCGCCATCGACCTTCCGGCAGAAATTCAAGCGAAACTGGATCAGATCTCATCGCATTTGCGCGAGCAATGTAGCATCAACACAATTCGCTGGGTACCCGCGAACAATATTCATCTGACCTTGAAGTTCCTGGGAGAAGTGTCATCGACCAACCTGGAGCTGCTCACCAAGCTGCTCCAGGCAGAGGCTACTCGCCATCATTGCTTTTTGATCGATGTGGGAGGAATTGGCGCCTTCCCCACGATCCGCCGCCCCCGGGTGGTCTGGATTGGCATCCAGGCGCCGCCAGCGTTAATGGCCTTGCAGCGTTCCATTGAGAGTGAGACAGTCCGGCTGGGCTATGCCGCGGAGGAAAGACCTTTCTCCGCACATCTGACCCTGGCGCGAGTATCCCACAACGCCACGCCCGATGAAGTTCGAAAGACCGGAGAAGTTCTGGCCAGTTACAAAGTAGGCCCGCTGGGCGTCGTCAACGTGCGCTCAGTGCGTTTGTTCCGCAGTGACCTCCAGCCCGGTGGGGCAATTTACACCCCCCTGCTAACCGCGCAGTTGTCTTCTTGAAGAATTTATGAAATGAACACCAAAAAAGCGCCGATCTCCCCGGAAAATACGTCCAGGGAGATCGTTTATTGAGTGGTAGTTTCCGGGCTTTTAGCTGTGACTCCACTGGAAAAAGGTCAGAAATCGGCTTCTCCTCAAAGACTAGAAGCACATCTGGACGCACCGGGAGGGCAATACCTGTCTCGCATCAAGGGCAAGCCAGCCATTGAGGAGCACTTGTATACCGATGCCGGGTATGGCAGTCCCGCGGCCGATGAAGCCTGCCTGGCCGAGCAGGTGGAACAGCTACCCACCCGACTGCGCGGCAAAGCGCCGGATGCCAG
>DATKLX010000222.1:0-46681 GCA_035542155.1 Anaerolineaceae bacterium | reverse complement strand
CCGGGCCCTTTAGACTCTTGTGTTCTGCTTTCAATGTCTGTACAATTCAAACAAATGTTCGGGAAAGCGCAGGGGCCGTATGCCGGTCGACTTCCAGAATTTACAGCAACAGGTCCGCAAATGGGGGGAAACCGCCCCGCTTCGTGAAAAGGATTTCCGTGAGAAACGCGAGCAAAGCCTGGACATTATGCGCCGGCAGGCCGGCGAGCTAGAGCTCCTTCGCCAGCGCGTTCGCCAGGCGGCCGGTCACAACCCGAGCCTGCGCTGCGCCATTCCGGCTGTGGAAAACCTGGACGCCCATTTCCCCCTTCCACCCCTCCCCATGGATGGTGTGATCCTGGCCGCGGACGGCTCGCAGATCAACCCCGACCGCCACGCGGTGGTCCAGTTCTGCGTCATCAACGTGGGGGTGTTCGAGTTCCGCCCCGGCCAGTCCGCGCCGCGCGAAATCATCCGCTCCCGGCTCCTCGCTGAAGAAGAGCTGTACACCGCGAACGGGCTGATCACCGAGGAGGTCGTCGCACTGACCCGCGACCTGAACGAGCGCACCGTCCTGGCCGACCTGGCCAGCCGCGCCGCGTCGCCGGTCACCACCCTGACCGACGGGCCCCTGGAGCTGTTCACTGACCGCGGCTCGCGGGATACTCCCGAGTTCCAGCGTCTCTTCCAGGAGTACCTGGACGTGCTAACCCGCCTGTCGGCCCTGGGGGTGATCACCGCCGGGTATGTGGACAAGCCGCGCGGCGATCTGGTGGTTCGCCTGTTAGAATTGGAGGAGCTGAAAGAAGATCTGCGCCGGGCGGGCCGCGTGCGTCCCTTCCATGGGGTGACCGACGCGCACCTGTTCCGCGACCTCCTCGCCCCCGGCGAGCGGTCGGCAGTGTTTGGGATCCAATCCAGCTCGGCAGATCACTTCCGCGGTGAGCTGGCCCTGCATTTCTTCTACCTGAACGTCGGCCGGCCGGAGCACCCCTGGATCACCCGTACAGAGATCCCCGCCTGGGTGGCAGAGCGCCCGGCGCTGATCGATCGCCTGCAGGCGGTGCTCGTCGGCCAGGCGCGGATCATGGGCGCGCGGCCCTATCCCTATGCGCTCGCCCGCGCCCACGAGGTGGCTGTGGTCAGCCTGGCGGAAAAAGAGCAGCTCGAGCAGATGATGGTGGCTGAGATGTACCGGCGAGGCATTCCCGTCGGCGAAAAATCGAACAAGCAGAGTCATAAAGACCTCGAAGGTCGGACAAGGTTAACGAGATGAGCATCCTGGCGATTGGTCGTTTACTGCGCGCGAACACCTCCGGCTGCGTGTTTGGCTGCCGGGTTTCCCAGTTGAATTCTCCCTCCTTCGGCTGCCTGGTGCGCATTCCTCTCGAAGATGGTTACCAGGTGTACGGGATCATTCACGATATCCACATCGACGACGATGGCCTGGTGCGCCAACTGGTCACCGCGGACGGCATCGACGACGCGGTAATCCAGGACAACCGCCTCAACCGCAACGTGCCGGTCGAGATCAGCGTTCTGGCGGTCGGTTACCGCCAGAACGAGCGCATCCGCCACCTCCTCCCGCCCAGGCCTCCGCTCAGCCTGGACCAGATCTACCTCTGCGACGACGATGAGCTGGTCGAGTTTACCGGCGTCGGCCGCTTTGGCTACTTCCGCCATATCCTGCGCGCCGTCGACTTGCCCACCGGCGAGCTGCTCGCCGCCCACCTGCAGAACGGCCAGCAAGCCCACTCGCTCCGCGGCGCCTCCGACTGGCTGACCCGCGCCACCCAGGAGCTCATCACCCTCCTCCGCGACGACTACCCCACCCTGATGACCGTGCTGGGAACGCTGGCGGATGCGGAAAACATCTATCAGGTTTTCGATTCCCAGGCAAGTTACGTGAAGTAATTTCCAATTTTCTATTTTCAATTTTCAATTTGGAAGAGAGTTCTCTTTTGGAGCGAATGACATGGATGAAGCAGAGCTGAAACAGAGGACTAAACAGTTTGGGATTAGAATTATTCGATTGGTCGAAACCCTTGGCTACGATCCAACTGCGAAAGTTATTGGGATGCAGTTGTTGCGGGCAGGCACTTCTGTAGGCGCAAATTATCGCTCAGCTTGCCAGGGGAAATCTCTACCAGATTTCATAACCAAATTATCGATTGCATTGGAAGAAGCGGACGAAGCGATGTATTGGATGGAAATGCTGGTCGAAGCCAATATCGTTCCTGCCAATAAACTTGAGTCTCTAATGCGGGAAGGCAAGGAAATTGTCGCGATTCTCACCGCTTCACATAAAACCGCTCGTCAAAACCTGTCCAAACACTCCATCAATAATCCATCGTCTGAAAGCAAGAAATTGAAAATTGGAAATGGAAAATGGAAAATCAGCAGTACATAGGCTATGTCGTCGGCGGTGGTCTCAAAGAAAACTTGCGGGTCCGGTTAACTGTCCCTGCCTATTCGGTTCAGGAGGGCGGATTCGTGGTCGTCGAGAGCGGGGAGCACAATGACTGGCTCTTCTATGGCCTGGTCGTCGACCTGCAGCTCGGCTCGACCGACCCGCGCTTCGCCGACGAGCAGAGCGAGACCCGCCTGCCGGGGCAGCTCGCCGGGCTGCTCCACGGGCAAACCCTCTACACCAACCTCGAGGTTCTGCCCTCGCTGATGCTCGAACGCGGCCCCGAGCCGGGCTCTCCCGGCTATGAAGCCTGGATGCGCGCCAGCACCGCCAAACTGCCGGTCCCCCTGCCGGTCAAAACGGTCCCGTCCCATCACGCCATGGTGCGCATGGCCAGCGCCGGCGACGTGGCTGAGATCTTCGGCAAGGAGAGCGATCCGGGCAACTTCAAGATCGGGCTGACCCGCGAGCAGAACCACCCGGTGTGCATCAACCTCGACCGCTTCGTCCAGCGCTCCTCGGGCATCTTCGGGGCCACCGGCACGGGCAAATCCTTCCTCGCCCGGATCATCCTCGCCGGCCTGATCCATTACGACCACTCTTCGGTGCTGGTCTTCGATATGCACAACGAGTACGGCTTTGACGATACTGCCTCGGACACCAACCAACGCATCCCCGGGCTGCGCGTCAAATTCCGCGGAAAGGTCCGCGTGGTGGGGCTGGGCAAGAGCGGTACGATCCGCGGGCAGGCGCCGGACTTCAACCTGGAGCTGGCCGAGCGCGACATTCAGCCCGAAGACATCGAGATGCTCACCCGCGAATTGAATCTAAAGGAAACCACCCCGACCACCCTCGAGGCGCTGGTCAGCAGCTTTGGCCGCGAGCGCTGGCTCGCCGAGTTCAAAGCCATGAAGATCGGATCGGTGATCGAGGACGAGAACGGCAAGAAGATCCCTGCCCCCGACAGCGTCGCCTATTGGGCCAACCAGACCGGGGTCAATGTGATGGCAGCCGAGGGGTTGCGCGCCAAGCTCAACCGGGTCTTCGACCTACCGTATATCGTCGAAAAACCAGCCGCCGATTCGCTCGGAGAAATGATCCGCGCCCTGCAGGGCGGGCAGCACATCGTCCTTTCCTTTGGCGACCACGACCACGATCTGGATTACCTGTTGGTGACCAACCTGCTCACCCGGCGCATCCGCGAGGCCTGGGTGAAGGCTACTGATGATTTCCGCACCAAAGGCGAGAAGGAGCCGCGCCCCCTGGTGATCGTCATCGAGGAGGCCCACAAGTTGCTCAACCGCGAAATGGCCGGTCAGACCACGTTCAGCACCATCGCACGCGAGATGCGCAAGTATTACGTCACCCTGGTGGTGATCGACCAGCGTCCCTCGCAGATCTACGACGAGGTGATGAGCCAACTGGGCACACGTATCTCGGGCTGGCTGGGTGATGAGGACGACTTGCACGCCGTCCTTTCCGGCCTGGCGGGACGGGAAGCCCTGCGCGGGATGCTCGCCCGCCTGCAGCCGAAGGAGGAGGTCCTTCTGCTCGGCTGGGGCGTGCCGATGCCGATCCCCGTCGTTTCGCGGCGCTACGATGAGCGCTTTTGGGAGGAGCTCCTCGGCCGCGGCGGCGGACGAAAATCTGAATCAGAGACACTCAAGGAACTGGGCTTTTGAACAAGAAATGGTTTAACATCCTCAAGATCGTTGTCAGCACCGGGCTGCTGGTCTATCTCTTTCTGACCGTCGACCTGGGCACATTCTGGGCAACATTGCGCCAGGCGCGCTGGGAATACCTCGTCCTGGCCGGCGCGCTGATGTTGTTGGGAACCGCTCTGCGCGCCCTACGCTGGCAGGTTCTCCTCGAAGCGCAGGCGATTCACGTGCCGCTGCGCCGGTTGGTCGAGCTGTATTTTGCCGGGGCCTTTTTCAATATTACGCTGCCTACCGGCCTGGGAGGCGACGCGGTGAAGATGATGGAACTGGGGCGGACGACCGGCAAAGTCCCCGAAGCAATCGGAACGACCCTGGTCGACCGCGCGATAGGATTGTGGACCCTGTTTGTGATGGCCTTAGCTGCGCTGCCCTTCAGCTACCACCTTCTGCCCGGGGATAACGGCCTGTACGTCCTGCTCCTCTCGGTCGCGGCGGTCGTGGGCGGGTGGGTAGTCATGGGCACCCCATTGATCCCCTGGCTGGGAAGCAAGATCCGCCTGCCCGGGCAGGAAAGCCTGGAGCGATTCTACCGCTCGGTTTCTTCGTTGGGCTACCCGGCGCTGGGCAAGGCTTGCCTGGTTTCGCTGGTCTTCAACATCATGCTGGTCCTGTTCAACGGCCTGATCGCTACCGGCCTCGGTGTGAATCTGCCCTGGGGAATCTGGCTGCTCTTCACGCCGATCATTTCTCTCTCGCTCGCCCTGCCGATCTCGATCGGAGGTCTGGGCGTCCGCGAGCAGACGGTGACGATCCTGCTGGGAACCATGGGCGTGAGCGCGTCTACCAGCCTGGCGGTGAGTCTGATGATCTATTTCCTGACCAACATCGTCGTTGGCCTGGTAGGGGGGGTCTGGTACGGCCTGGAGGGCGCCCGTGAGCTGGCGAGGAGCCAGTGAATGCGTAAAGGAGGGGAATATGTCGCAGTCCAATCTCTGGTCAATCGCCGTGGAAGCGCTCCGAACGTTGAGCGACGAGTATTTGCCTGTGATCGATACCGAGGAAATCAACCAAGGGGTTGACCCGGGAGGTTGGGGGCTGCTTTTTTCTGCATATACCTTCGACCCCGATTTTGTCTCCGCCTCACGCTTGCGCGTGCGCAACCCCTATACCGCAGAAAAGGTCTTCGAGGACCGCCTTGCCGCACTGGCCTCCGCCGGGCTGCTAGACAGCAACGGCTTTGGCGAGTACTGGCTCAGCGGACGGGGCAAGGACGCCGTAGCCCACATCATGGCAGCGGCCTACGAGCGCATGGCAGATCTGCAGCCGCTTCTCCTCGCCGACCTGGAGCGGCTGGCCTCCCTGCTGCACCGCGTGGTTCAGTCCTGCATGTCAGCTCCCGAGCCCCCGGGAAAGTGGTGCATCGGCTACAGCCGCCGCTCGGACCCTGGCGAAAAGGCCAATCTGATCGTGCGCATCGACCAGTACCTGACCGATTTAAACGCCTACCGCGATGACGCCCACCTGGCCGCCTGGCAAACCTATGGTTTCTCCGCCCTGACCTGGGAGATATTGACCCTCCTCTGGCGCGGAGAGGCCAACCGCATCGACGGGCTGCTGGACCGCCTGGCCCGCCGTGGATACCCGGGAGAGGTGTACGTCGAAGTGCTGAACGATCTCGTCGAGCGCGGGCTGGCTCAAGAGGATGGCGAGATCTTTCGCCTGACCCAGGCCGGCCTGGACCTGCGCCAGCGGGCTGAGGATACCACCGACCGTTCCTTTTTCGCTCCCTGGGAGTGCCTCAGCCCCGCCGAACAGGAGAAGCTGCGAGAGCTGCTCATCCGCTTCCAGCACACCCTGGCAGTGGGAAAGTAGTTGAAATGACCCTGGCGCTGGACCCGGTTCTCCGTAACTATCTTAGCGATTCGCTCGCGATCCTGAAGCAAAGCCTTGCCTGGTCCGGCCAGGGCGCCCGCCCGGCCTACCGTGTCGCCGCGACGCAGTTGCGCCTGCTACTTTGCGACACGACCCGCGTCCACGGGCGTATCCTGGATGTCTCTCTCGCGCCGCGGCTCTTTCCGGACCTGTCCCTGCATCCGCTTAATCTGAACGCGAACGGCGAGGTCCAGATTGATCGCGGCGCTGAGCGGCTGCCCCGTCTGGCCTGGCTCACCCGGCCCGTCGCGGGCGGAGAAGCCTGGACTCCGCGGGACGCGATTCGCTGGGTTTGCGACCGGGATGGGGGCGTGCACGTGGATCCCCAGCCGCGGGCGGCGCCGCTGCCCGACCTGGAGCGCTGGATCGTGTCCATCGGGGCATATATTTACGAAGAACTTAGCCACCTGGTAGAATCCACATAAGGAGAAATACGTTCATGGCAGCCTCCAATCCCTCGGCCGGTTTTTACCTGGGGCGGCCCAGCAACGTCCAGGGCAGCTCATCAGATCTCCTCTATGACCCCGCCGACCTGACCACCCACGGCATGGTCACCGGGATGACCGGCTCGGGCAAAACCGGGCTGTGCATCGCCCTGCTCGAAGAGGCGGCGCTGCAAGGCATCCCGGCCATCCTGATCGACCCGAAGGGTGACCTGACCAACCTGCTGTTGCACTTCCCCGACCAGGCACCCCGGGATTTCCGCCCCTGGATCGACCCCGAGGCAGCCCGCCGCCAGGGCAAGACGCTCGACGACCTGGCGGCCGAGACGGCGGAGGCCTGGCGCAATGGCTTAGCGGATTGGAACATCCCCCTCGAACGGATTTCGGCGCTGCAGCGGTCGGCGCATTTCGCCGTATATACCCCGGGCTCGGATGCCGGGTACCCGGTCAGCATTCTGGCATCGCTCCAGGCGCCGCAGATCGCCTGGGAGGGCAACCGTGAGATCCTGCGTGAGAAGATCGCCAGCACTGTGACCGCCCTGCTCGGCCTGGTCGGGCTGACCGACGTCGACCCGGTGCGCTCACGCGAGCACATCCTGCTTTCGAATATATTCGAGAACGCCTGGAGCCAGGGGAAGAACCTCGACCTCTCCGAGCTGATCCTGCGAACCCAGTCGCCGCCCTTTGCCAGGTTGGGCGTGTTTCCGGTGGAGACCTTCTTCCCCGAGAAGGACCGTATGGCGCTGGCGATGCTGTTGAACAATTTCCTGGCCGCGCCTGCCTTCCAGACCTGGATGGAGGGCCAGCCGCTGGATATCCAGAAGCTGCTCTTTCCTGGCGACGGTCGCCCACAGCACAGCGTGTTCTACCTGGCGCACCTCGGCGAGGACGAGCGCATGTTCTTCACCACTTTGCTGCTTTCCGCCGTGGAAACCTGGATTCGCACCCAGGCCGGATCCTCCGGGCTGCGCGCGCTGGTCTATTTCGACGAGATCGCCGGCTACCTGCCCCCGGTCTCCACCCCGCCTTCCAAAGCCATCCTGCTGCGCATGCTCAAGCAAGCTCGCGCATTTGGCGTGGGGCTGCTCCTGGCCGCGCAGAACCCGGTCGACCTGGATTACAAAGCCCTCTCCAACGCCGGGACCTGGGTGATCGGCAAGCTGCAAACCGAGCAGGATAAGCAGCGTCTCCTGGACGGCCTGGAAAGCGCCTCCGGCAGCCTGGACCGCGGCGAGTACGACCGGATGATCTCCAGCCTGGGAAAGCGCACCTTCCTGCTGCACAACGTCCACGCCGGCCAGCCGGTGGCATTTCAGTCGCGCTGGACAATGAATTACCTGGCCGGGCCGCTGACCCGAGCCCAGATCCCAGACCTGAACCGCCTGGCCGCCGGCGCGGAGGCCCCGGTTTCCGAGACGGCTGGCTCCAGAGCGGTTACCCCGGCAGCGCCCCCCGCCGCTCCAGCACCCCCCGCCCCTTCCACAATGGGCGCCGAGGATCTCCTGGAGGGCTCGCAGACCCGGCCGGCCGTCCCTGCCGCGGTACGCGAGTACTTTTTCCCCAACAACCTCACCCTCAACGGGGCGCTGCAAAGTGTGGATCTGGTCTTGCCGCCCGACGCGCGCCCGCTGGGGCTGCTCTACCGCGCCGAGCTGCTGGCCCAGGCGCAGGTGCGCTTCCTGGCGCGCAAATACAACGTGGATACTCTCCAGCGCCGGGCGGTCCTGATTCCACACCCCGACCGGAGAGGGATGGTGCGCTGGGAGGACTACCCCTACCCGGGCTTCGATCCCCAGATCCTGGACCCCCAGCCCGCCCCCGGAGCCCGCTTTGCCGGATTGGATGCGCCCCTCGGCGACCCGAGGGTGCTGGCGATCATGGAAAAGGATTTCGCCGACTGGGTGTACCGGGGCAGCCAGGTGCGCCTGCGGGCCAACGAGACTCTCAAGGTGTACGCCCCGCCGGATGTTTCCACGGCTGCGTTTCGTGAGATGACCAGCCAGGCGGCGCGCCAGGGCTACGACGCCGAGGTTGCCAGGGTCGCCGCGGACTTCGACCAGAAGCTCGCCGCGATCTACGAAAAGATGGGCCGGGAACAGCGCGAGCTCCAGCAAGACCAGGAGGAGCTTTCCCAGCGCAAAATGGAAGAGCTGGGCACCCATGCTGAGAATATCCTCGGGCTGTTTACCCACAGCCGGCGCCGGGTGAGCACTTCGCTGACCAAGCACCGCATGACCGAGGCGGCCAAGGCCGACGTGGAGGAATCGCACCAGACCCTGGCCAGCCTGAAGGCGCAGGCTGACGAGCTGTTGAAAGCGCGCGCCGCGGCGGTCCAGGAGTGCTCCGAGCGCTGGTCGCGGATCGCAATCGAAGAAAGCGAGATACCCGTCACTCCCCAGAAGAAAGACGTTTTTCTCGAGCTTTTTGGCCTGGTCTGGATTCCCTATCACGTCCTCCAGGCCGGTGAAAAGGTTGTCGAGCTGCCGGCGTTTAAAATCGAATAGAAAATGAGAACAGATAACGGAGATCAGTATCAAAGATACTCATCTTCGTTATCTGTTCTCCTCCTTGTGCACTATGTGTGCTCTGTGGTAAATTTGTATTAATCGTCCGGGTTCATCGCAGCCATGTTTAAATTCACCGATGTACAAAAAGTAAATCTGATTGCCCTGCTTGGCCTTGGGGCAGTCTTTCTGGCCTTTGGGATCGTAGTAGTGCCGGGGATGGACTACCACGATAAGGACTTTTTTACCTTCTGGTTGGCGGGCTGGA
This sequence comes from Anaerolineaceae bacterium, assembly GCA_035542155.1. Classification (GTDB taxonomy): domain Bacteria; phylum Chloroflexota; class Anaerolineae; order Anaerolineales; family Anaerolineaceae; genus DATKLX01. Next base: position 37,484 of record DATKLX010000222.1, on the reverse strand, counting down.
TGAGCTGGGCCGGGCAGAGCCCTTACGACCCAGGCCAGTGGCTTAGCGGGCACATCCGGTTTGGGACCGGATGGATGCCCAACCCCTTTTTTCCGTACCCCCTGGCCCTGGGGATCCTCTTTATCCCCATCGGACTGATCCCGCTCATGCAGGCGTATATTTTCTGGGTCTTCCTTTCGGGGTTGATGATTGCCGTCTCGGTCTTCTTGCTCAATCCAGGCCTGGATTTGCGCGCGTGGAAAAATTTGCTGTTTCCGCTCTTCGCAGCAATCCTGCTCTTCCGCCCGACGATTATCTCTGCCTATCATGGCCAGATCAGCGGTTTTCTGTTGCTGATCCCGGCATTAGCAGTGAATCTTTGGGAAAAAGGTAAATGGTGGCAGGGTGGAGTGGCCTTGTCGCTGCTCTTCCTCAAACCTACCCTTGGTTTCCCGGTGATCGCCTTCGCGGGGATCTGGCTGCTATTTCAGAAGCGCTGGAACGCCATCGCCGGAATTGCCGGCGGCGCCGCAGCCTGGGCTGTGATTGGGTTTCTCCAAGATCCTGCCTGGATTGGCAAGTTCCTCTCTTCCGGGAATCGTAAATTTTTGGATAGCTTTGGGGTGATGCCTAACGTGTTTGGGCTCAGCGGGGCGGCCTGCAACCATTCGTTACCTTGCACGGCAGCGGGCGGGGTAATCCTCGCGCTGGGCCTGGGCCTGTTGACCCTGTGGGCCCTTTGGCGGAAGAAAAATCTGTCCCCCAGCTGGATGATGAGCCTGGTGATTCCGGCCTCGCTGGCGATCGCTCCGTACATCTGGGCCTACGATCAGCTGCTGCTGGTAATTCCCCTCACCGTGACCGCCATCCGTCTGGCCAAATCTGGAGCGCCCTTTTTGGTCACAGCCCTCTACCCCTTCGGGCTGTCGATCCTCTCGCTGGTGTTCCTGGCAATCTCCAATTCACAGGGGTACGATGTCTTTAGCGGCTTGATCCCAGTTCTCTGCCTGGCTGCCGTCTGGGTACAGCTTCACCGCCAGAGCCAGCTTCCTGTTGTATACCCACCGCTCACTGCAGGTTAAAAAACCAAAAAGACCCTGAACCCTTTCTGTTCGGGGTGTGTCTTCTGTTTTTACCCCATATCCTGGCGGCCGGAGAGGGCGCGCAGGAGGGTGCTCTGGTCGGCGTATTCCAGGTCGCCGCCGACCGGCAGGCCGCGCGCCAGGCGGGTCACCCTGACTCCCAGCGGCTGGATCTGCTGGCGCAGGTAGAGGGCCGTGGCGTCGCCTTCCATGCTGGGGTTGGTCGCCAGGATCACCTCTTTGACCTTGCCGCTCTTCACCCGCTCGATCAGCGGGCGGATGCGCAGATCTTCAGGGCCGATCCCCTCGATGGGAGAGAGCACGCCGTGCAGCACGGCATAGCGACCCTGGAAGGCGTCCGTGCGCTCCAGGGCGAGCACATCCAGCGGGTCTTCGACCACACAGATCGAGGACTCGTCCCGCCGCGGATCCGAGCAGATTTCGCAGATCGCGTTGCCGGCGCGGGTAATGTTGTAGCAGATCGTGCACAGGCTGGTGCCGGTTTTAAGCCCGGTCAGGGCCTCGGCGAGCTGGCTGGAAATGTCCTCCGGGGCGCGCAACAGATAAAACGCCAGGCGTGAAGCGGTCTTGGGACCGATCCCCGGCAGCCGGGCAAACGCGTTGACCAGGTTTTGTACTGGTTCAGGTAATTGGGCCATTAAAATCCCAATCCGCCCAGCCCACCAGCCAGGGGGCCGAGGCGGTCGGACTGGAGTTGGCGGGACTTATCCAGCGCCAGGTTGACCGCGGTCAGGATCAGATCCTGGAGCATCTCCGCGTCGGCGTCTTTGAGCAGCTCCGCGTCGATCTCCACGCCCTTGCAGACCTGGTCGCCGGTCATGGTCACTTTGACCGCGCCGCCGCCCGCCGTGACTGTAACGGTCTCCTCGGCCAGTTGAGCCTGGGCCTGGGCGAGCTGTTCCTGCATCTTTTTGATCTGGTTCATCATTCCGCCCCCGCCCATGCCGCCACCACCGCCCGGGGGTCGATTATATCCTTTTGCCATACTTCACCTCCAAGAAAGAACTTTACGCTTTATTGAATATCCACCACTTCGCCGCCCAGGTCGCGCAGGGCAGTGCCGACGATGCCATCGCTGTCGACCTCCATGTCCGCGGGGAGGCTGCCGGACTGCTTGCCGCTGTAGAGCACGCAGCGCACGTTGAGGGCTGCGCCGGTCGTCTGGGCGATGGCCTGACTGGTGATCTCCAGGTTATTGCCGGTCTCCATCTTAACCTTCAGCACCGGGCTGAAACCGATGATCAGCGCCCCATCCTTGATCCCGACCAGCTTGCCCGAATTGAGCAGCGCTTCGGTCTGCGGGCTGCGCTTCTTGACCAACTGGCGGATGCGCGGCCAGTGCTGGGCCAGCGCCTGGAAGCTGATCGCGCCCGCGGCGGGCGCCGGTTCGACAGCCGGCGGCTGGGCTGCAGCTCGTGCTGGCTGTACGGGGGGCTGCGCGGCGGACCGGTCCGGGGCCTCAGCCGGTGGGGAAGCCGGCGTGCGGACACGGATCTCGGCAGGCGTCTCAGTCGGCGGTTGGGCTATGGACTGCGGCGTCGCAGCCTGGGTGTGGGCCGCCACAGTGAGCGTGGGGGCTTGAGTCTCGACCTTCGGCTCGATGGCTTCGGCGAAGGCCAGCTCGAGGAGCAGGCCGGGCTGCCAGCCGCCGCGCAGGTCCGTGGCGGCGGAGTTGAAAGCGCGGATCGTGTCCAGCAACTGGGGTGTGGTGAACCCGTCGGCGTGCTGCTTCATCTGCGCGCGCATCTCCGGGGTGGCCTCGACCTCTTTCCCGTTCTCCATACGGAAGAACAGCAGCCCGCGCAGGTATTCCACCACCTGGCGGGCAAACTGGCGCGGGTCGGTCCCCGCGTCAAGCGCCTTGTGAATCTGGGTGAGGCCTTCCGCAGCGTTCCGGCTGAGGATCGCACCGACCAGGTCGACCACCACCTGGTTGGTGGCCGTCCCCAGCACGTTCTGGGCCAGCTCCAGGTCGATTGCCTTTCCCGAAGAAGCCAACTGGTCGAGCAGCGAGATGGCGTCGCGCATGCTGCCGGTCGACTGGCGGGCGATCAGGATCAGAGCTTCGGCCTGCACGTCCAGCTTTTCCTGTCTGGCGAGCGCCGTGAGGTGACGGACGATGTCGTTGACCGGGATGCGCCGAAACTCGTGCCGCTGGCAGCGCGAGAGCACCGTCGCCGGGATCTTGTGGACCTCGGTGGTCGCCAGAATGAAGATCACGTGGGGCGGGGGTTCTTCAAGGGTCTTCAGCAGGGCATTGAAGGCGGCGGTGGAGAGCATATGGACTTCATCGATAATGTAGACCCTGTACCTGCCCTGGGACGGAGAGAAGTTGATCTTATCCCGCAGCTCGCGCACGTCCTCGACGCTGGTGTTGGAAGCCGCGTCGATCTCGATCAGGTCCATGAAGTGGCCCTCGTTGACCGCCAGGCAGTGGTCGCAGTGGTCGCAGGGGCGCCTGTCGGGCGATTCTTCCAGGCAGTTGACCGCCTTGGCCAGCAGGCGGGCGGTGGTCGTTTTGCCCGTGCCGCGCGGTCCGGCGAAGAGGTAGGCGTGCGCTACCCGCTCGGACCTGATCGCGTTGCGCAGGGTCTCGACGACAGGTTCCTGGGCGATGACTTCATCCCACAGGCGGGGACGCCATTTCCGGTAAAGAGCTTGTGACATAGGTTCCCTGAACGAACCAAATTGTACCCGATTTTACTCCGGGATCTTAAAAGTCGCCCACAACCGGCCCTGGTTATCGACCAGCTTGACCGTGTCCCCGGCCTGCCAGACCGGACCATCCCGTCCCCAGTACAGGTCGACCACGGTATTGGCCCCCGCGCCGGTGTGGACCTGGACGCTGCCGTCCTTGAAGAGGGTCAGAGCGGGGAAAACGAAGTCGCCGCCATGCCCGCCGGACAGCTTCCAGCCGGTCAGGTCCAGCTCACCCTCGCCAACCCGTTTGAGGGCGACGACCTCATCATTTAAGTTGCCCACCCCGAAGACGTTATCGATGTGGATCAGGTCCGGTGGTTTCCCGGCCAGGGGCGTCGGTGGGAGCGGCGTGGGTGCGGAGGTGGGAGTGGCGAGGATCGCCGCCGGCAGTGTGGCGGGGAGAGTTCCGGCAGCTTTCAGATCAGCCGGCTGGTGGGCGCGGTCCCAGAAATAGAGGATGGTGAGTATGGTGCAGGCGGAGACCAGGACGTTGAGGACGAGATAGAAGACCAGCCGCTGCCAGGAATTCATCGATGGGCTTCGCATAGGTCCATGATAGCATAAAAAGGAGGGGATCGTGAGATACGGTGGGTGGGATGTTTGTGGGTGGCAACGGACATCCGGTCTATACATTCACAGACAGATACGGTAAGATCAATCCCATCATGGAGATTACCAAAATCATCAAGCGCCATCAATATAAGCTGGCCCTCGGCGCGTTGCTCCTGACGGCGACGCTCATCTCGCTGGCTCTCTACCGGCTCTACGTACATTACAGCGATGTGAATAACTACCGCTTCCTGCCCTTCAACCTCTTCCTGGCCTGGATCCCTTTCGCCGCCGCAGTCGCGGCTTACTTGGCGTACCACAACCGGGTCACCTTCTTTCTCTTCATGCCCGTCTGCACCCTGATCTGGCTCGTTTTCTTCCCCAATGCCCCCTACCTGCTGACCGACTTCCAGCACCTGGCGACCGCCAACGGCAGCACGCCGCTCTGGTTCGACGTCATCCTCCTCCTCGGGTTTGCCTGGACCGGCCTGTTCCTGGGGGTGGCCTCTCTGTTCCTGATGCAGGAGATCATCACGCAGGAATGGAACTCCGTCGTCGGCTGGGTCTTTGCCCTGGCCATGACCGCCGTGAGCAGCATCGGGGTCTACCTGGGGCGCTTCCTGCGCTGGAACTCCTGGGATCTGCTCAGAGATCCCATCCCTATTGCAAAAGATGTCTACGGCATCGTGCGCCACCCGATCGCCAACCTGCCCGGCTACATCTTCACCATCTTGTTTACCCTCCTCTTTCTCTTCATTTACCTGGCCATCCATCTCCTGGGCCAGATGATCAGCGAGGGGAGCGAGCGCCGGGCTGGCAGCGGATAGGGCCGGGCCATGGGCTATCTCATCGACGGTCACAACCTGATCCCCAGAGTTCGCGGGCTGAGCCTGAACGAGATCGACGACGAGCAGGAGCTGATCCACCGCCTGCAGGCATTCTGCCGCCGCGAGCGCAAAACGGTCGAAGTGTTTTTCGACCGGGCGCCGGCGGGCTATGCCGGGACGCGCGCTTATGGGCCGGTCAAAGCCCATTTCGTCCGCCAGGGTCGCACCGCCGACGAGGCCATTCGCCTGCGGCTGGGCCAGCTTGGGAAAACCGCCGCCGGCTGGACCGTGGTCTCCTCGGATCGCCAGGTCCAGGCCGAGGCGCGGAGGGCACGCGCGCAGATCCTCTCCTCCGAGGAATTTGCCCGTATGCTGCCAGCCGCTGGGGAAGGGAAGCAGGAGCTTGCGAGGAAAAGCTCTGCAAAAAGCAAAGACAATGACGGCCTGAGCGCCGAGGAGCTGCGCGAGTGGCTGGAGCTGTTCGGCGGAGATGAAGAGCCAGAGCGGAAAAGCCCCAGACGTTAAAGGCGGAATAAATTTAGACTTACTTAGTCTTGTTTCTAATCTATTTTTAATGTAATTCAGACTATTATGATGTATATTCTCACTAAGACACCAGCCACCTTTTATTGGTAAAACTGGTGTCTCCACCGTAGAACAATGTTCAGCACGTCCCCCCCGTGTTGTCCGTTTGCGAACGGTGGTTTTCCCTCCCTGAAGACCACCAGGCATGTCCCCCCCATGCCTGGTGGTCGCTTTTAAAGGGCGAAATTCGAGTACCGAGAACCGTTTTCCTCCCCCATTTTCAGTTTTTTGAAAATGGGGGAGGCAGGAGAGGGTGCTTTGCGTCCGGTTCGCCATGGCTTTGGCGTGGAGTGGGTTGCCGGCTTAGGTATTGATGATGGGTCTCCCTTTATTTTAATAGAAAAGTGTGCGTCTACTGGACGCGTTCTGGGAGACCGGTTCTTATCCTATAATTAATCTATGAGTCTGAGGTTTCACTGGGAGAGCAAATGGCCGAAAAGATTGCCTGTGTGATGGTTCCTTCGCCCGCGCACGGATACCCCGGGCACCCCGAAGCGCCGGAACGCTTCTCCGGCTTTGGGCGGCTGAAAGAGGCTCCCTTCGCGGACCGGCTGGACTGGCTTCCATTCCGGCCCGCAAGCGTTGAGGAGATCCAGGCCGCTCACACACCCGAGCTGGTCGAATTTCTGCAGGAGGCCTGCCGCCAGGGTCCGGCAATTATCGACGGGGCGCCGACCTACGTCACACAGGCCTCGTGGCAGGCCGCACTCGACGCCGCCGGCGGCGCGCTGGCCTGCGCCCGCGCCGTACTGCGTGGAGAAGCCTCCGCAGGGCTGGCCCTCGTCCGCCCGCCGGGCCATCACGCGGAACGCGACCGGGCGATGGGCTTCTGCCTGCTCAACAACCTGGCAATCGCCGTCTACGCCGCATTGAGTATGGGCCTGGAGCGCGTCCTCGTCGTCGATTTCGACGTGCACCACGGCAACGGCACCGAGGATATCTTCTGGAGGGAAGAGCGGGTGGCCTTCCTCTCAACCCACCAGTGGGGCATCTATCCCGGGACGGGAAGCCTCGAAGAAGCTGCGCACGCCCGTGGGCGGATCGTCAACGTACCGCTGCCGGCCCGGGCCGGCGACCGGGCTTTTGCCCAAATCCTGGAGACGGTCATCCGCCCGCTGGCAGCCAGCGTTCGCCCGCAGGCGCTGTTCGTCTCCGCCGGGTTCGACGCCCACTGGTCCGACCCGCTGGCCAGCCTGGGGCTGTCGACCGGTGGGTTCTACCGCCTGTCGCGGGGACTGGTCGAGCTGGCGGAGGAATTCTGTGAAGGGAAGCAGGTCTGCGTGCTGGAAGGGGGTTATCATCCCGAGTGTCTGGCGGACGGCTGCCTGGCGCTGGCGGCCGCGCTTGCCGGCCAGGAGGAACCGGGAGACCCGACCGGGCCTACCCCCAATCCCGAGCCGGACGTCCGCCCGCTGCTCGAGCGGGTCCGCGCCTACCACGATCTCCACTGAGCTCTATCGCAGCCATTCCCGCAGCGCGGGGGTAAGTCGCCGGAACTCCGCATATTTCCGGGAATACAGTTCAGCTCTGTGCGGATCTGGCAGGACCGGTTCGGGGTACCAGCGCACCGTTTCCTTGCAGGCGGCAGGGATATCCGCGTAGATTCCCGCGCCCACCCCGGCCAGCAGCGCGGCTCCGACCGCGGCGGCTTCACGGGTCCGGGTCTGCCAGATGGGCCGGTCGAAGATATCCGCCATTAACTGCAGCCAGAGCGGATGCCCCGACCCGCCCCCCGAGGCGACCAACCGTTCCACCGGCGCTGCCAGCTCGCCGATGAGGTCCAATCCCTGGCGCAGGGAGAAGGCCACGCCTTCCATCACCGCCCGGGCCAGGTGCGCCTGTCCGTGGCGCAGCCCCAGGCCGAGAAACGCCCCGCGCAGGTTCGGGTCCATATAGGGGGTGCGCTCACCCGCCAGGTAAGGAAGGAAGAACAGCCCCTCCGCCCCGGCAGGGACCTGGGCCGCCGCGTCGGCGATCGCCTGGAAATCCCCACCCCCAAAGACCTGGTCGCGCAGCCAGCGCAAACACAGCCCGGCGGAGAGGACCGCGGCGAGCAAGTGCCAGGTCCGCGGCAAGGCGTGGCAAAAGAGGTGGACGCGTAGCCCGGGGTCGGGGACGGGCTCGGCCAGGGGGGCGAAGAGCTGCCCGCCGGTGCCGATCGTCGCCGAGAGCTGGCCGGGGGCGATGATACCGTTGCCGACCGCCTGCATGGCCTGGTCACCTCCGCCGAAGACCACAGGCAGGCCTGGGCGCAGCTCGCAGCGGCTGGCCGCTTCCGCGCTCAACCCTCCCGCCACCGCGGCGGAGGGATGCAGGCTGGGCAGCAGGGCCCGGTCGATTTCCAGGGCATGGAGGATCTCCGCGCTCCAGTCCTGGTGGTAAGGATCGAACAGCAGCGTGGAAGAGGCGTCGCTGGGCTCGCTACCTGGCTCGCCGGTCAGGCGGTAGCGAAGGTAATCTTTCGGCAAGAGAAGGGTGCAGGTCTTCCCGGCAGTTTCCGGTTTCTCGGCGCGCAGCCACAGCCAGGAAGCGAGCATAAAGCCTGCCGCCAGGGGGTTGCCGGTCCAGGCCTTCAGTTTTTCTCTTCCGAGAAGATTGGTAACCTGCTCCACCTGCGGAGCGCTGCGCTGGTCGGCCCACAGGATGGCCGGGCGGACCGGGCGCCCGCTCCGATCCAGGCAGACCAGGGTGTGCATCTGTCCCGAAAGCCCCAGTCCCGCCACGCTTCCCCGCGGGACCCCGGCCTCGCTCAGGCAGGCGCGGATGCACTCGTCCGCCGCGTCGATCCAGGTCTGCGGATCCTGCTCGGCCCAGCCCGGGTGAGGCGTATCGATGGGGTAGGCCCGCGCCGCGCTGGCCCGAACAGCTCCGGCGCTGTCGACCAGCACCACCTTCAGGCTGGAGGTCCCCAGGTCGATGCCTAAAAGAAGGAGAGAAGAACCAGTCACTTAGCTACTAAGTCAACAAGTTGCTCAGGCAACTGGTCACGAACTGCCTGAGTAACCTGGTAACGAAGTGCCTGATTGACTTCTTCACGGAATCCACTTCCCGATCTCGGACCAGGCATAGTCGAGATGGGAGGTTAAATTCATGCCCAGCTTTTTGCGCACTCGCTTGTGAGCCGCTTCCATCAACGGCAGCCCTCCGATTTCATTCAGGCGCTTACCGATTGCGCGGGCGCGGACGTGGTGGCACTGGGCGTTGAACTGTCCACCGGGGCGCTCGGAGAGAAAATCATCTCGCTTGCCGATCTGGATCAATTCCTTGATCAGGCTCTCAACTTCCTGGCGCTGTTCTTTCGGGATGGGAGGCAGCCCGTCGCCAAATATATCTTGAAAAAAGCCCATGCCCTCCTCCTGAAAATGATAAACCACGAAGGAAACGCGAAGGAAAGAAAAAGGGAACAAAGAACAGCTACTTCTTCGTGACTCATTTGTGTCCTTTGCCTCTACATGGTTCAAGCTTTAAACCATGTCTAGATATCCTTTTATCTATCATAATATCGAACCGGGCCAGGCGCAATGGTTTGGGGAATTGGGGGATTGACTTTCGTTTGAGGATGTCGTATAATGCAACCGGTTGCAATAAAACGAGGAAATCCATGAGCAGCAAGAAACCCGTCCAAACCATCGCCGATGTCGCCCGGCTGGCTAACGTCTCCAAATCGACCGTTTCGCGCGCCCTGAACGACAGCCCCCTGATCGGCGATGAGACCAAGGAGCGCATTCGCGCCATTGCTGCCATGCACAACTTCCAGCTCAACGCTCCCGCGCGGCGGTTGAGCCTCAAGCAAAGCCGGACGATTGGGTATGTGACTCACTGCTACCACAAAGAATTCTCCGTGGCCGACCTGTTTGGGCTGGAGATCAATGGCGGGATCACCCGCACCCTCTCCGCCAATGGCTACGATATGCTCGAGATCCACGTCGACCCGCGCGACACGGATTGGGCCCGCCAGTATCTCGACAGCGGGCGCGTCGATGGGTTCATCTTGATGACCTTCGCGCGCAAGCAGGCGCATATCCAGGCTCTGCTGGACATCGGCGCGCCGTTCATCGTGTGGGGAGTATCGCCGGAAAACAACCGCTACTCCACCGTCTCCGGGGATAACTTCAATGGCGGCAGACTGGCTACTGAGTATCTGATCCGTTCAGGAAGGCAGCGTATCGCTTTCATGGGTGGGCCGGCGAACCAATACGAAGTCCAGCAGCGCTACAGCGGCTATGAAGAAGCTCTTCGCGCAGCCGGGCGCCCAATCGACCAGGCCCTGATCACTTATGGCGATTACTCCCTTCCCTCGGGAGGCACAGGGATACAAAAGCTGCTGGAGCAGGCCCCTAACCTGGACGCGGCATTCGTCAACAGCGACCTGATGGCGATCACCGCGATCAACGCCCTCCGCGAGAGCGGGCGGCGGGTGCCGGATGATGTCGCTGTGGTGGGATACGACGATCTGTCGATCGCCGAGATCTACTACCCGCCGCTGACCACCATCCGCCAGAACGTACCCCTGGCAGGAAAGCTTCTGGCGCAGAATCTGATCCAGAACCTGCAGACCGGCGTGGTGACCAATGTGACCGTACCGGTCGAACTGGTGGTGCGCAAGTCGGCTTGAGAAAATTTGTTTTGGAAATAAAGGCAAATTCAAACCGGATCCAGCTCTCAAGCTGGCTTTTTTTGGAAGCACCTTGCAACCGGTTGCAATATCGATCGAAAGAATAAAGGAGATACTGCCATGATCACCCCAGGATTAATTCGGGTCGTTTACGAACAACAGGAAAAAGATCTGCTCGAGGCGATCGAGATGAAGCGCATGGTCGCAGAGGCCCGTGAGCGGGACGCCAAAGCCAATGGAAAAGCGCCGCTCAAAGATCAGAACCGCCCTTTCGTACAGGTGTTGAGCGAGAAGATCTTCTCGCGCCCATCCGCTACACCCGTTCTCCCCAATCCTCCGGAGTGCGCGGCTGCCTGCCCGGAGAAGGTCAGTTAGCCTTTGTTAAAGTTTGGTTAGACTTTGCTGAGAGGGGGTGAATGAGCCGGTGACATGTGTATACTAACGGTTGGAGAAAAGTTTTAGACTATTAGGTGAAGGATGAAGGATTTTTATTTACCGGCTGAAACACAAATCGCATATGCGAATCTGATCGTCGCCAGCATGACCCGCGCGTTGAGCTTCTACAAGGACAAACTCGGCCTTCAGGTGATTCACCGCCAGAACGGAACGGCGATCTTATCTTCCTCTCAGAGCCAACCCTCTGCGCTTATCTTGACCGAAGACCGCGAGGCCGAGCCCAAGCCCCCCAGTACGACCGGACTGTATCACGTCGCCATCCGCTTCCCCAACCGGGCCGGGCTGGGCCGCGCGCTGCAGGGCTTGATCCAGCAAGGCTGGCGCTTTATCGGCGCCGCCGACCACGGCGTCAGCGAAGCAATCTATACCGTCGATCCGGATGGTAATGGGTTGGAGTTATACGCCGACAAGCCCCGCTCGGTGTGGCCGCGGAAAAACGGGCAGATCGCCATGGTTAGCGACCCGTTGGACCTGAACAATTTGCTCAATTCGGCCGGCGATGTGAGGGAAAACGCCCATCCCGGCATAGGCGTCGGCCATATCCATCTCCAGGTCGGGGACCTGGACCGCTCACGGGCTTTTTACCGGGACCTGCTCGGGTTAGAGGTGACGCAGGAAGATTTTCACGGTGCGCTGTTTCTGGCTGCCGGCAAATATCACCACCATATCGGCCTCAATATCTGGGCCGGAAAGGGAGCTCCCCGGCCGCCGGCTAACAGCGTCGGCCTGAAATCCTTCGGCCTGCGTGTTCCCGACCGCACCAGCCGCAACCTGCTGGCAGACCGCGTTCGCGAGGCGGGGCTCCCGGTCGAAGAAAAACAGGATCCGCTCAGCTCGCAAAAAAGCCTGCTCTTCCACGATCCGGATGGCAATGGGGTGGAATTGTTAATCTAGATCTTCGTTCTCGTTCTGGATTCCCAGGTAGGCTTCCGGTTCTGCGTCAAAGCTGAGCTTGCATCCTGGACTGCAGAAATAATAAATCTCATCTTCATATTCGGATAGATACTCGGCAGTCAGGGGGTCGACTTCCATGCCGCAAACAGGATCAATCGCCATGAGATATTTACCTCCTCTCAAGGGGACCACAAGTAAAAACGGAGATAGGGAGTGATGTCTGCCGGGATGCTAGCGGTTATTCAATCCTGATTATAGCCAGAATCCCTTAGCTGGGCAAATAGGACATTATGCCTGAGAATCGTTACTTTATTCCCTTGACAGATCTTTTTTTAACCTTATAATCCTTTGTATATGATGAGAAACACTTGCATGTGTCAGAGGCGGGGCCCTTAGCCACCGCCTCGTCCAGAGAACAGCGACTGCGCTGAAGTACGGCCAACGGCGAAGGCGGCGGACAGCCCCGCGGTATTCTTGTGTTTACCAGGGCGAGTTTCGCAGCCTTTTTTTGTACCTGTTGGCCGTTTCCTTATTAACTATACCCTATCCGTGTAAGGAGTGATTGATGAAAATCGCAAATAACGTGGCTGAGCTGGTGGGCAACACCCCGCTGGTCCGCCTCAACCGGGTGACCGAAGGTGCTGGGGCGACCGTGGTCGCCAAGCTGGAATTCTACAACCCGGCTCACAGCGTGAAGGACCGCATCGGACTTTCGATGATCGAGGACGCCGAAAAAACGGGCAAGATCAAGCCGGATACGATCATCCTCGAGCCGACCAGCGGCAATACCGGGATCGGCCTGGCCATGGTCGCCGCATCAAAGGGGTATCAATGCACCCTGGTCATGCCGGAGACGATGAGCAAAGAGCGCCGCATGCTCCTGCGCGCCTACGGCGCCGAGCTGATCCTCACTCCCGGGAGTGAAGGGATGCCTGGAGCCATCCGCCGCGCCGAAGAGCTGGCCGCCTCGGACCCGCGCTATTTCATCCCCCAGCAGTTTAAGAACCCTGCCAACCCGGAGATCCACCGCAAGACGACCGCCGAGGAAATCTGGCGCGATACCGATGGCAAGGTGGATATCCTCGTCGCGGGCGTCGGCACCGGCGGGACGATCACCGGGGTAGGCGAGGTGATCAAGTCGCGTAAGCCCTCTTTCCAGGCTATCGCTGTCGAGCCGGATGCCTCGCCGGTGCTTTCCGGGGGCCAGAAGGGGCCGCATCCCATCCAGGGCATCGGGGCCGGCTTTATCCCCGAGGTCCTGAATACCAGGATTTACGACGAGGTCATCCGCGTCAAGAACGAAGACGCTTTCCAGTACGCGCGCCGCATGGCGAAGGAAGAGGGTCTGCTCGTCGGCATTTCTTCCGGGGCCGCGACCTGGGCCGCCGTCCAGGTGGCCTGCCGCCCGGAAAACGCGGGCAAGCTGATCGTGGTGATCATCCCCTCCTTTGGGGAGCGCTACCTGAGCACTCCGCTTTTCGCGGACCTGGCCGATTGATCTGGTTGCACAGAAAGACTGGTGATCGAACATGACGACAACGATGCAGGAAGTTCAGGCAAGAGGCCAGGAAGATATTCGACGGTCGCTTGCCTCCCTACCCAAGGAGATCTGGGAAATGTTCACAATGATCCGCGAGGACGTGCGCTCGGTATTTAGCCGCGATCCGGCGGCGCGCTCGGTGTTGGAAGTGCTGCTGTGCTACCCCGGTTTCCACGCCATCTGGGGTCACCGCCTCAGCCACTGGTTATGGATCCACAAACTGAAGCTGCTGGGGCGCTGGCACTCCCAGTTAGTGCGCTGGTTTACCGGGATCGAGATCCATCCCGGGGCGAAGATCGGGCCGCGCTTTTTTATCGATCACGGCATGGGGGTGGTGATCGGCGAGACGGCCGATGTGGGCAGTGACGTGACCCTCTACCACGGGGTGACCCTGGGGGGGACGAGCCTGGAAAAAGGCAAGCGCCACCCGACCCTGGAAGACGGGGTGGTCGTCGGCGCGGGGGCGAAGATCCTCGGCGCGATCACCATTGGCGCGGGAAGTCGCATCGGCGCCAATGCGGTGGTGGTTAAATCCGTCCCCCCCAACTCGGTGGTGGTGGGAATCCCCGGCCAGGTGGTGGTGCGCAGCAAGCCCCGGCCGGTCTCTGAACCGGTCGATCTGCACCACGACCAGCTTCCGGATACGATCGGCGCGTCGCTGGTCGCCGTCATGGCGCGACTCGAAGTGCTGGAGACACGCATCAACCAGAAAAACGGGAAAGAGGCGCCAGCCACCATCGCCGTCCCACATATCCCGGATCACGGCGTGTGGCACGGAGAGGATTTCTCGATCTAGAAAATGGGTCCGGATACTGCTTCCCGGACCCATTTTTCTTACTCCCTGGGCAGTGTCCCGTAAACGATATCCCACAGGGGAGAGCTGACCCCGAAGCGCTGGTCAGGGGTCTTGTAGTGATGGAGCATGTGGTGGCGCTTCAGGTATTTAAAAACTCCGCGGCGCATGGGGAAGTGATGGGTCGCGTAGTGCATCAGGTCGTAGGTCAGGTAGCCAAGGGTAAACCCTGAGATCAAGGGTCCGACCCAATACAGGTGGCCCAGCCATTGGCCAAAAATGAGGGTGAAAAGAGCCAGGAAAAGCGCCCCCAGCGGGATGCTCACCACCGGCGGCATCACCAGGCGGGTCTTCATCCGTGGCTGGGCATGGTGCACGCCGTGGAAGAGGAAGACGATCCGTTCCTGCCAGGCGTTTTTCGGGTAAAAGTGGAAGAAAAAGCGGTGGATATTGTACTCGACAAAGGTCCACACAAACAGTCCGATCAAAAATGCGACCGGCAGGTAGGCCAGGCTTTCACCCGCCGGTCGGATCAGGAATCCCCAGTACAGCATGTAGAGGATAAACGGCACCCAGATCACGATGATGGTGGCGGGGTGAACGTGGGTGAAAAATTCGAGGAAATCGGATTTAAACAAACGGATGGGGACCTCGCTGTGGCTGATATTGCTGTACGGAACTTCAATTTGTTCTTCCATCATGCACACCTCAAAAGTGGATTGAATGGATTGCTGGATTAATTCGGACTAAACCTATCCGAATAAAACTGATTATAAGGATTTTTTTCGAATTGACCAGACTGATTTTTTAAACGGACTGGCCCTGCTTTTAAGACAGGGCCAATCCGTTTTTTTGAAGCATTCGCTTCAAGCCGTCTTGCCGGCCTGTTCTTCCAGATCGGCGCGGTCCACGGCAATTTTGGCCAGGATCTCTTCGACCTGTTTTTCCAGCCGCTCCAGGGGGGCCATTTTCTCATCCCGCTCCGCGGTGACCTTTTCCAGCTCTTCCGCGCGCATTTTCCCTCCCACGCGGTGCTTGTCCGAGATATTGACCCGGCTGGTGATGCCCGCCGTCGCCGCGGCGATGCGGGGTTGGTACTGCGCGCGGATGACGTGCAGATCCAGCTTGAGCGCCCGCTCGATCTCCATCGCCCGTTGCTGCAGACCGAGCAGCTTCTCCAGGCTCTCCTGCGCCTGAGATTTGTTCAATCCCTGCAGGGGGATGTTTTGCAGATTTAGACCAGCTATCTGGTGTTCGTATTGCGCCGCTGTCGTCATTCTCATCCTCCTCCATTCGACAAGAAGTACCTCGAATCTTACCGCCAACCCGCATTGGATGCAAGCCCACGAAAATCGAGAAACCAGAGCCGCCCGGTTAGCAAAATGACAGGAAATTGGTAAGGATTCTGGCCCCGATTCAAGGTAGAATAGGCGTCTAAAGTTCCAGAAAAGAGGTCCTTAGAAACGAAATGCCCGTTTTAAAGATGATCATGGGCAGCCAGGAATTCGAGCTCGAATACGACGATACCCCGGCCATTCCAGAAGATTGGGTCGATCTCCTCAGCCAGCTGCACCCGTTGACCGCCTGCGTGGTCTGGGAAATTCTGACCAACCATGTGACGCCGGCGACGATCAGCCTGGCCCAGGTCTCCCCGGATTACGAGCGCTACGCTGCCATTCAAACGATCGCCGAGAGCAGCCCCGAGTCGCTCTCCAAGGTGGTCGAGGTGGCCCGCGTCGAGCTGGACGAGATCTTCGCCGACCTGATTCCCAACGATCCACGGCGGATTATCCATTAGCTCCTGTTGATAATGGTGAACCGAGCGCAGGCCGCGCCATGGTGGAAGAAGTTTATCAGGACCGGCGCGGCCTGCCTTCTGTTCCTGGCCGCCTGCGCCTCTCCCACCAGCAGTTCCCCCAAAAGCCAGCCCATCCAATCCCAGCCCTCACCGCCGGCCGCGACCGAGACCCCTTCCACCCCATCGCCGGCCCCCGCAGGCCTGACCCTCGCCGTGGAGCCACCCCTGGTCCACCTGGCGGCGGAGTTGGATTCTGCGCGGGCGTTCGAGATCACCGTCAGCCAGGACGTCCCCCAGGCGGTCGAAAATGGGACCGCGTTGGGGCTGGCCCTCCTGCGCCTGGGCATGGAGCAGGGATCCATCCAGGTATGGCCGGCTGCCTTCGCGCCCATCGCCCTGGTGGTCCACCCGGCCAACCCGCTCGACAGGCTGAGTCTGAACCAGCTCAAGCGCATCCTGAGCGGGGAGCTGACCCGCTGGGATGAGGCCGGCGGGGCCAACCAGGCGATCACCCTGGTGCTGCCCGGACCGGACGGCGGGGCAGTTTCCACAGCCAGCTCCGGGATCCTGGCCGGGAAAAGGCTGGCTCCTGCGCGGCGGGTCGACGTCCAGCAGGAAAGCGACGTGATCGAGGTGGTGAAGGTCAACCCGGGAGCGTTGGGCCTGGCGCGCCTGAGCGCCGTCCCCACGGGCGCCGGGTTGAAGCTGCTGGAAATCGACCACGCCGCGCCGACCAGCGAAAACGCGGCCAGCGGGGATTACCCACTGGCGGCGCGATTGGTCTGGTTGCTGCCCGGCAAGCCTGCTTCCGCGGCGCGTTCCCTGCTCGATTTCACCGCCACCCCCCAGGGCCAGGCGATCTTGCAGCAGGCCGGCTGGGAGCCTGTTTCTCACTGATATTTTACGGCGACTTCACCTCCAGATCGTCGAAGGCGACCACAAACCCCGGGTTGTTGTACACCACCGCCATCAGGGCGATATCCCCCTTGGCAATCGTCGCGTCGGTCACCTGTCCGAGGGCTTTGCCGTTGACCCCGATGGTCAGGGTGTTGCCGATGCAGGCCGCGGTCAGGGTCACCGGCTGGTATTTGGGGATCTCGCGAGTGTAATCCCAATCCAACAGCATCGAAAACTCGCCTTTATAGACTTTCCAGATAGCGAAATATCCGGCTTCGGTGATGTTGAACCCGTAAAAATTGTTGGCGTCCTGGAAGCGGCAGATGATCCCGTAGTCGCTGTTCCTGGCCGGGGTCACGATGTGGGTCTTGACCGTGATCACCCCATCGGTGAAGGATTTGTGCGCCTCGCCGCCGAAGAAGGAGTTCTTTTCCTTGATCTCGATCTGGTATTCGCCGTTGCGGTAGGCTGAGGATCCGCCGAAATTTCCGATGTGATCCCAGCCGGATTTGGGGTTGGAAAAATCATCCTTGAAGAGGGTCAGCCCGCCTTTGGGCAGCTTGATCTCCGGCCGGGCCGGCTCGACGATGCTGACCTCACCGCGCCTGGCGGCTTCGATCAGCGGCAAGGCCAGGTTGACCGGGCGCAGGGCGTTGATAAAGCCGCCGGTGGGCACGCAACTGTCGCGGCTGTCGATCTTGCCATCCCGGTTGGTGTCGGCGATCACGCGGCAGTCGACGTACTGGCCCTCCCCGCCGTAGCCGAGCTGGGTGGGCACGCCGATCAGCTCGCCCCGGGCGTTGGCGGCCATGCCACCGCTGTTGCCGCCGGCGATGGTGGCGGAGGTCTTGATAAAGGCCCGGTCGCCGTAGCGATCCTCGTGAGTGAAGCCGCTGACGTCGCCGCGGGTCAGGGTGATAGTCTGCCCGCCGATCCCGGGGTAGCCGAGGATGGTGATGGGGTCGCCCAGGTTGAGCTGGTCCGAATCGCCCAGGCTGACCACCGGCAGGCTGAAGAGGGCCCAGTCGACCGGGTTCTTGTGCAGGTCGGTGGTGATGCGGATGACGGCGAAATCGAGCGCGCGGTCGGCCTGGACCACCTCGGCGTAATAGGATTTGACCGCGGGCTGGTCCTGCGAGACGGTCAGCGAGACCACCAGGGCGTCGACCGGGTAGTATTTATCCGGCAGAGCGACGTGGGCGTTGGTGAGGATCAGCCCGTCGGGGGTGATGATCGAGCCCGAGCCGGTCCAGCCTTCCTTGAGCTGCCCGGCGTCTTCATACATCGCCGTGATCTGGACGATGGCGTGGTAGGGGATGAGGCCCTCCGCGGAGGGGGACGGGGGCAGGGCGGGCTGGCTCTGGGCCACCGGCTGGGCCGGCGCGCCGATCACTACCCGCAGCGGGGCGGAGGCCTGGATGGACCCGGCGCTGACCGCGACGTTCCCGCTGAAATCCAGGGCGCGCTTTGCCTGGAGTGTGAAGGTAAAATCCATCGCGCTGCCCGGGGAGATCGAGAAGCCGACCGCGTAGCCGGTCTGGTCGGGGTAATCCACCTGGCCGGTCGCCTGGGGGACCACCCCCTGCGCCGGCGCGGATTCGGTGAGCGCTTTGGGCAGGCGGATTTCGCTAACGGTAAGGATATCTCCACCGGTGTTGGCGACGTTCACCACCAACTGGACCTGCCCGCCGGTCTGCGCGGTGGGCGGATCCTGGACCCGGACGACCATGCTGGCCGGGGCCGGATGATCCTGCTCCGCGGTCTGGCCGCCTCCCGGCGGGCCGAACCCGCCCGAAAAATAGACGACGGCGACGATCACGATGCAGACCAGGAGCAGCGCGTTCACGCCGCCGATCAGGTACAACAGCTTTTTGGATTTCGCATCCATGAATTCCTCGGGTTTCGTTGAACGAGTGCAGAGTTGAGGGCAGGCTTTCCCCCCGAATCGATGAGTAAAAACAGTATACCGTCGAAGCCGGGGCCGCGCAATTCAGCGGGAAGGGTTGTAATGAGGTTGTAAAGAAGAGAGCAGAGAACGGAGAGCAGTGAAGAGGAGTGGTTGGTGATTCGGAGTTGGAGGTATTCGTTTCGGGGGTGGAACGAATGGAAACGAAACCGATTCGGAATGAGGGAGTTGCTTTGTTGATCAGTAAATATGTGATTAGGAGGAGAGGGTTGCCGGATTGGACAGGATGGGTTGTTAACGAGCGATTCGTTCTTGAAATTAAGAAGGGTCTCCATTTTTCCAGATATTCGTTCCTGGCGAAAACGAATCGGAACGAATGAGATGTAGAACGGGTCGACCGCTCCGCCAATCAGGATACCACGAGGGACGGGAAAAGAAAATCCGTCATTTTTGACGGATTGACAGAGTGGAAAAATCGTGATTGGAAAACTCTCATCGTATCGATCCTCAACCGGGCGAAGACGGTGGTGGCGCGGATCGAGCTGCGCTACAGCGCGGGAGATTACCAGGTGGGCGCCGACGCGGTGGATAACGGCACCAGCGAGACCACCCGTTTTCCTTATTTTTCCGGGGGGTGAATGACCAGGGCGTGGCCCTGGCAGGTGCAGGGAACGCGGAAGGGGGAGGCCAGGGCGTCGATGAACAGGTCGACCAGGGCTTTCTGGCGCTCCGCTTTACCGCTGTCGTCGAAGGTGATGGGGCCGGCCAGCCCGGCTCCATAGTTGATCGAATAGGCGACCGCCGCGTAGTGGATGCCCAGCTCGCGGGCCAGGGATACTTCGGGCACGCCGGTCATGCCAACCACGTCGCCGCCGAGCATGGCCATCATGCGCACTTCAGCGGCGCTCTCCAGGCGGGGACCGTTGGAGCAGGCGTAGGTGGCTTTGGGGAGGATGACCAGGCCGTGGTCGCCGGCCAGGCTGAGGATGCGCTCGCGCAGCGCCGGGCAGTAGGGCTCGGTCAGCTCGACGTGGACCACGCCGCTCTTGCCCCCCTCGTAAAAGGTGTGCTCGCGGCCCTGGGTGAAGTCGAGGAACTGGTCGAGGGCCACCAGGGAGAGCGGGGGGATGTCGATGCGCAACGATCCGACAGCGAAGGTGGCCAGGATGCGCTCGACCCCGAGCATTGCCAACGCCTTCAGGTTGGCGCGGTAGTTGATCCGGTGGGGCGGGATGGTGTGCTCGACGCCGTGCCGGCTGAGGAAAATCAGCTCGAGCTCCGGCTTGAACAGGCTGCGTTCCACGGCCCGGTACACCAGGGCCTGCCCATACGGCGTGGCGACGATTTCGGGCTCGAAGTGGATCCCCGGCAGGCGGTTGAACCCGGTCCCTCCAATGATGGCGATGCGCATCGGTTCCCTCGACTGGTTTGCTATTTGACGGAAAATTGAACGACCTGGTCGAGATTCCCATTGACGTAGATCTCGACCTTATACTTCCCGGCTGGCCATTTTTCGTTGGGGGAGAGGCTGAAATCCAGGTTGCGCGTCCCCTCCGAGGCCAGGTCAGTCGAGTCGATCTCCTGGTTCCGCGAGCTGCTGCCCACGTCAACGGCGTACCAGATGGCTTTGAAGCTGGTATTGCCTGGGGCGTTCTCGATCGCGACCACGGCGTGGATGGTATCGGCGGGCGCGAACACGTTGGTCGGGTTGACCGGCTCCATCTGGTCTCCCTGGACGTCTTTAGCCAGGACCAGTTTGGAAATGATCCCCGACGGGTTGGCCTGGCTTGCGCCCGGCGGGGCCGGGGGCGTCGGCGTGGCCGGGGAAAGGCTCGTGGTCCCCGTACAGACGCAGGCCATGTCAAAAAGGATGGCCGCGATCAAAATCAGCGCAAGCTTCCTGTTTCTCACGATGCTTCTCCCGAATCTTCTGGACGCGGATCAAGCGGATCGCACGGATTTTCACGGATAAAACATTTCGTTATGAGACAGTCCGTTCAGGGTCTTCCCAAGCTATTCCAAATCGCCTCAAAACGAGGCGATCGCTTTTTTCATATCGTTGTGGATTTCCAGGAACATATCGATCCCCGCCGTGGTCAGGGCCTGGAGCACCTGCCTGGAAGGGTTGACCAGCTTCAAGCAGCAGGATGTATACGTGCCGTCGCGGATCCCGCTGGACAATTTGGCCGTGTCCTCGCCGTCCGCCTCGCGCAGCCAGGTAAAGATCTGGCTGATCCCGCGGATGCCGTAGCTGCTGACGTACGGGACTTTGACCAGGTCGAGCAGGATGTGCCGCGAGCCGGATTGGATCGCCTGTTTGGCCTGCGCCTCGAGCACTTCGTACGTACCCGCCGCGATATCTCCCTCGATGTGGAAAACCGTCACCGGCACCCGTCCCTGCTCTTGCGATACTCTGATCTCCATGGAACCCTCCTACCTCTGTGGATCGCGAACCATTCCCTCGCTATAGTTATTAGATCAATATTGCCTGAATTAATTATACTGAGAAAGGGGAGGGGTGACAATAAAAACTGGCTGAAGTCTTTATGGAAATTCCTGGGCCGCGAAACCCCGGCCCCCCGCGAATAAACCCAGGCCTTCAAGAAAGGCGTGCGACCGTTGGCAAACGGCCCGAGAAATCCGGAGTTTTATGGTACAATATTTTTATCGTTACGAGAGGATGATGACCTACCATCTGCTTCGCAAGATGGCAGGTTTTTATTTCTCCCCAATCACTTTACTCAAGTGCCAGATGTCGAAAAGTTGAACGCCTCTCACTTGAAAACCATTCGTGATACGTACCTGTATCGGATAAAGGATGATTTTGGATGGAAATAAAACTTTATGTTGGAAACCTGTCCTATGATACTACTGAGGACGAGCTGCGGACACTTTTCACACAGGCCGGGACAGTCAATGAAGTTGCGCTGATCAAAGACCGTTACTCAGGAACTTCGAAAGGGTTCGCATTTGTCACCATGAACAGCCAGGGGGAAGCAAACAAGGCCATTGAACAATTTAACAAGCACAGCCTGGGGAACCGGGAGCTTACCGTGAACATCGCTCGACCACGCGAGGATAGTTTTGGCGGCAATCAAAGAGGCGGCTACCGCAGCAACACGCATAAGCGAGGCGGCGGTCAGCGGTATTAATGGATCAAAAACCAGATCCAGTTGTTCAATCACAATTGGATCGCATAGTTTGTTCACAAGTGAATTGGGAATTGTGATGACACATCAAAGCCTGTCGGTTTGCGAGATAGGCTTTGATGATTTTTAGCGACCTCGATCGCATATACAAATATTCTAACGACAAAGTGAAACAATGGCCCGGTTCTGATTTGTGGGTGGAAGGCGGAAGCTGCGTATGATCTATGTGCATAGCCCGGTAAAAAAGGGATTTTTCTTGAACCAAAATGGCCAATTTCCTATCGATGAACTCATCGCTCGAGGAAACACCTCCGATATGGAGATCCAGGCAAGAAGCAAAGAAAGCGGAGAGGAATTGTCCAGTGGAATGGGTATGGATCTATCATCCTTGATCGAATTTTGTAAGCAGATCCTGGTTGAGACAGGAGCTTTGCCAAAATGGTTTCTTCTCGGTGTAGTGATCGATGCAGATCACAGCCGACTCCTCACCTTCTTCAGCCCAAGTAAAGAAAGGTTTTTCTCTGATATCTATAATTACATCAAGGAATATCTTCCGATCAATCTATCGATGGCTGATACTGAAACAGTCGTAAAAGAATTTTTTGATCGAAGCCAGGGGTTTCGTTTCGATTACAAGATGATCCCACTCGATTCTCTTCTGGCCGGCTCAATGGGAGGAAAGGTGGAACAAACCGACCTACGCCTATAAGAGCGCAAAATTACTTACGCTACATCGGGCAAAACTATTTATACGGCATCCCGGTTGGGCGGTAGGGCCTGATAGCATTCCGCGCTGGCCAGATCATAGGCCTGGCTGGACCTTAATCGCGAATCTTGCCCCTCAGCGTTTATGCCAACGAGAAGGGCCAACCTGTGCTTCAATCCAGGTAAAGCCGCCGAGCCATTCCAGGCCAGGTCGGCATCAAAACCATTTGGATCCTTATGGTCGGCAAACCTGCAGTCGAGATGGAGCTGACCCAGCCTGGGCTCAAGCCTCATCAGCTGTGTCCAGGTCAATTCTTGAGTTTCGTTCATAGACCCTCCGCCAAAATGAAAGATGGCTCATATATCGTCCGGATATAGTTCACAGCATCCTCCTTGGCTGTTTCGATATCCTTCGCGAACTGCGGATTTGTCCTGCAAAGGGCATTGCTGCCCTTGTTCTGACCCACGAGCCACCACTTTAGACCGGGGTTTGCCCAGTTGAAAGTTAACCTGTATTTGTTCAGCAGGGAGTCCAGTTCAGTCCGATCGCTGGATATATCGTATTCCCTGGGTGGCAGGGCTTTCAGAAACTCGATTGCAGCAGCCTGAGCCAGTTCAAGGCTGGCTGCATCATGGCTGTAGCTGTGACCAGAGGGACCATCGGCCTCCTTTTGGGGAGACAATTTCCAGACACTCGTCACCTCGCTCCACCGAAAAAATAGCCGGTTTCTGAATAGCAGCGAATTCAATTCAGCATTTTCCATGTTTGAACTCCCTTTCCTGCAATCTATAAGGCGCAACTCTTCATCAAATCAGCATAACAAATTTTCCTATCAATGTCCCTGCCGGACCTATAAAAAATCTAAAAAATGAGGAGAACGCCGCTTTTCAAAAGCCGGGCGGCGCTATCCGGGGAGAAAATGGGCGTCAAAAATCAACTTACCGGAACCAGGTCTTCCAGCTCGACGCGTCCCTGGCGGTTGGTGTCGGTGAATTTAACCAGGGCCAGGATGTCTTCGGGTTTATCGTAGGAGTAGGGAACAAATTCCAGCAGGATGCACGTCCGCCCGCGGTTTTGCATATCTCGTTCGTTGATTGGGCTGACCAGGTATACCTTCCCTACGTCCAGAATCACTGTTCTCTGGTTGGGGGCCAGTCCGGAAACCACTGTTTTCGATTGGATATCCATAAATTCCTATCTGGGGTTAATTCCAAGCATTCCCGTTCGCTGCCAATATCATCCATCCACGCGAGCCGCAATGCTCCCAGATGGAAAGTTTTGCAGGGAACTGAAGCACAAGAAAAACGCTAGAATAGAGTCGAGTCTTCTAAACATTATAGCTCCGATTGGAGAAACTGGTGAAAGGCAGCTACTCTTCAGGATTGAAAAAAGAAGGGCAAAAAATCGATGAGGCTCACACCCCAATCATCGCTCAAGAATTAGAGGATTTTTGGGAATTTTACTGGGAAACACGCCTGCGCCCGATCGAAAATTTAGGAAAGCGGGCTGCGATCCTGGCTGCTTCACGCCTGATTCGCAAGCATGCCCAGGCTCAGCAGCGGCCGTTGCGTGTGTTGGAGCTGGGTTGCGGAGAGGGCCAAATCATTGGGTCGCTCCTCGATGCCCATTTTCAAGTGTGTGATATCCGCTCATCTGTGGGGGTAGACCACGATCCTCGATCGCTTATGCGATGCCGGCAAAACTACCCTGGGATGGGATGGGTGGAAGGGGATTTTACCGAGCTTGCCGTCCTTGAGGAACTGGGCAAATTTGACCTCGTGCTGCTCGTTAATGCTTTGCACGAAGTGTTTTCAGCGGGGTATTCTCCGGAAACAGGAGAGATCGATGTCCCGCTTGCCAAACAACGGGTTGAGCAGGCTCTTCTCGGTATAAAAACTTGTGTATCCCCTGGAGGGTATCTGGTTGTGTTCGATGGATTGGAACCTTCCGGAGACCCGAGCCAGAAGGTTCAAATTCAATTTCTCAGCGATCAAGCGCGGGAGGAATTCGAGTTATTCGTCCGGCAGTATCACCCATTTCGAATCCGGTATCGTGAGGTGGATACGGCCTGGACTGTGGAGATGTCCCGCCGAGACTTCACGCGGTATATTACCAAGTCGATTTTTGTCCGGAAGGTCCTGTGGGAAAAGGAGCGCTTCGAGAGCTACCAATATTATTCAGAAGCGGAATTTCGCGAAGTCCTCGGAAGATTGGGATTTGAAATATCCGAGGCGGC
The DNA here is from genome assembly GCA_035542155.1 of Anaerolineaceae bacterium. Lineage (GTDB taxonomy): Bacteria > Chloroflexota > Anaerolineae > Anaerolineales > Anaerolineaceae > DATKLX01. The sequence continues at coordinate 12,751 of DATKLX010000222.1, read as the reverse complement.
TACCTTTACCGTCAACGGGGAAAAATGGCGCGATCGTATTAAGATTCAACCATCGGAGGATGAATTTCCCATAGAACACATCTTGATCCTGGCTTACCGCCCCTTAAATGAAAGCTCATGATTGGCTACGGGCGCTGCCGGGGTCGGGGTTGCGTGGATAACTATGGTATACTGAATTCCATCCGGTAAATAGATACAATTGATCTGTTTTCGGTGGAAGGGCTGGGTTCGCCCTGGCTCTACTTTTTGGCTAAGAAGGACTTTGTATGAGTTTTGATTCATTTGCTTTTCATCCGCTGATCAAAGCGGGTATTCATGCGGCCGGTTATTCAACACCTACCCCTATCCAGAGTAAGTCGATAACGCCGATTATTGAAGGACACGACCTGTTGGGCCTGGCCCAAACCGGGACCGGCAAAACGGCAGCTTTTGTACTGCCTTTGTTGCAGCGTCTCCTGACCGGCCAGCGGGGGAGGCTGCGCGCCCTGATACTGGCGCCTACGCGTGAGCTGGCCGAACAGACCCACGCGGTGATCCAGGTTCTGGGCCGCGATACCGGCCTCCGGAGTATGACCATTTATGGTGGGGTAAGCGAGCTACCCCAGGTGAAAGGTTTGCGCGCAGGGGTTGAAATCGTGGTGGCCTGCCCGGGCCGCCTGCTGGATTTGATGCAACAGAAACTGGCCAACCTGGCCTCTGTTGAAGTGCTGATCTTGGATGAGGCAGACCGCATGTTTGACATGGGCTTTTTGCCCTCTATCCGAAAAATTTTAGCTGCGTTACCCCTCCAACGCCAGACGCTGCTCTTTTCGGCGACGATGCCGCCGGAGATCCGGACGCTGGCAACTGACCTGCTCCGGAAACCAGTGATCGTGGAGATCGGCGAAAGGCGCCCGGTGGATACAGTCAGCCACGCGGTTTACCCGATCGATCCGGACCGGAAATATGAAACTCTGCTGGGATTGATTTCTCAGGCGGGAAGCGGCCAGATTCTGGTTTTTACCCGAACCAAGCACCGGGCTAAAAAATTGGCCCTTCAACTGGCCGGCGCCGGACTGGCGGCGAAATCCTTGCAGGGAAACCTTTCGCAAAACCGGCGCCAGGAGGTTATGGATGGATTTCGCAATGGGCAAGTTCAGGTGATGGTTGCCACAGATATCGCCTCCCGCGGCATCGATGTCTCCCAAATTACCCACGTCATTAATTACGATATGCCAGACACGGCCGAGGCGTATATTCACCGGACTGGACGTACCGGCCGGATGTCAAAGCTTGGCACCGCGTTGACGTTGATTACCCAGGAGGATCTGCTGATGGTACGCAAAGTAGAGCGGACCATTGGCTATTCTTTGGAGCGGCGTGAAATGTCCGGGACCACCCTTCCGAAGACGGCCGCGTTCGCAAGGTTACCAGGAAGCGCTGGTCGACCGAGGGTACCAGAAAAACGTTAAAAAAAGATTCTAAGGTCCAAGGCCAGCCAACCTTTTATTTAATACGAGATAGGCGGTGCAACTAGCCATTGCGAAAAATCCACACAGGCGAACAAAAATGGAGGACCATGTCGATTCCCCCACGACGCCCTGGCTTCCATACGCAATAGCAGCAGTCAACACGGTAAACAAGATGGATAACAGGAAACTTAGCCATCGCAGCCTGAGCATCCACATGATTTTTAGCATGGCCGGTAACTCATTTCTCTTCGTCAACCCGTGCGGATAGAAAACTGGACCGGAGATGCCAGTCCATCTTTTCGTGAGTCTGCAGAATACTGACCAGCAGATGAAAGGTGCCCAGGTCCTCATAGACTTCGGAACATTTCCGGGCATCCTCTCTCAAGAGTCGAATAAATGCCTCATGGTCGGCCAAAATATTCACGATGTCGGGCACGGCGGAGATTTCGCCATCCAATCTGGACACGTCAAATAATTCCTCGGAACCATCCCGCTGCCAGCCGCCCAGGATCTGGATTCTTTCAGTAATCTCCTTGGAAATGGCTGTGATTTGTTTGGATTGAGTATCATAGAGTGATCGCAGCCCGGGAATGTCTGTTTCCTTTGCATCGTCACAGGCGCGGCGCGTTTTTAGAAAAAGAACTGACTCATCAGCCAGAAGAATGGTGAGGATTTCGATGCCTCCCTGACGGGCGCTGGTATCCAGCCCAATGTTCGGCTGAATGTTGACATGTACATTTTTCCGTCCGTAAAATGTGGTCAAAGGTTTTCCCTCGACAATAAATCGGGCCTGTAAAAGCAGGCCCGATACAGTTCAGTGCGTGCTCGAAAGTAGACCGGTTTATCGCCCGCCGTAGCCGCCGTGTCCCATAGGCCGTTCTTCGCGAGGCCTGGCCATGTTGACCTTGAGTGCGCGGTTGTTTACATCCTTTGCGTTGAACAGGCTGATGGCTTTCTCTGCCTCGACCTGGCTGCCCATCGTGATAAATGCGAAACCCTTCGATTCCCCCGTTTGGCGGTCTTTGATAACGTCGACAACGCTCACGGTTCCAGCCTCGCTAAACATCGTGCGCAAATCTTCTTCGGTCGTATCATAAGACAAATTTCCGACATATACTTTTGATTCCATTTTTCCTGTACTTTCTGGTTTGAAGATTGGTTTTGGCAATACCTATAGTACAGGACGGATCTCCCCACGTCCTGAATAAAATCTATTAAATTGCTATTAATTCGAATCGAGGAGAATTGTTTCTACCCAACTTTCACGTTCAAGTGATACCCCATCCCGGACACAGTCTCGAGGAGAGCGCCATAAACCCCCAACTTTTTGCGAAGACGCCCGAGATAGTTGTGGAGATAGTGGTTCGACCCCTGGTATTCTGGTCCCCAAACCCGGGCGATCAGCTCATCATGGGTAATAATGGCGTCCGGGCGGCGAGCGAGTTCCGCCAGGATGGCATATTCTGTGCGGGTCAAATGGAGATCAGCTTCTCCGATCATCACCCTGCGGGCTTCCAGATCAATTTGCAGCTCGCCAATCCGAATTTGGGTAGAGGGAATATTCGGAGGGGCATAGGACCGGCGTAGAAAAGCGCGCACCCGCGCCAGCAGCTCTTCCTGCCCGAATGGCTTGGTCACATAATCATCCGCACCCGCATCCAACGCGGCGACTTTCAGATCCTCTTCGGAACGAGCGCTCAACACGATGATGGGAACATCGGACCGGGCGCGAATCCAGGCACAAACGTCCACCCCGGAAAGACCGGGGATCACCAGGTCTAGCAGGACCAGGTCCACCGTTTCGCCCTGGAAGAGTGCCATCGCCTGGTGGCTGTCCTCTGCCTCACTGACGGTATATCCGCGTTTGACCAGGTTGACCCGGACAAGCTTGCGAATGTTGGGATCATCTTCGACGATTAATATATTTCCCATGACCTTTGAGAACTCCTCCCTGCGTATTGTGGGCGATCAGCCCGGGAACGAGGGGAATAGTAAAAGAAATGGTGGTTCCCGGGGCAGACTGCTTCCTGACCCAAATCCGCCCGCCGTGCGCTTCCACCAGCCCTTTGCAAATGGCCAGCCCCAGACCGGCGCCTTTTTCCGCGCTGTTTTCTTCCAGAGCGCCGCGCTGGAATGCCTGGAACACCCGTTTGCGGTCCGCCAAGGGGATCCCAGGACCCTGATCGCTGACGTTCACCTGTAGAAATTCACCGCGCACCTCCGCAGTGAGGATAATCTCCGTGCCAGGGGGGGAATATGTAGCCGCATTCTGCACCAGATTTACCAGGACCTGGCCCACTCGCCTGGCATCCACGGAGATGGGCGGAAGATCCATCGGCAAACGAATGGAAAGGGCATGTTTTTGGGTCATCACGCGAAATTGCGGCAGCCCATCCAACACGATCTCCTGTAGAGAATGGCGCTCCAGGGCGATCGGCAGCATGCCCGCCTCCAGGCGTGAGAGGTCCAGCAGGTGGTCGATCAGCTCTTGGAGCCGGCTGGCCTCCTGGTGAATCGTCTGAACGAAATCACGCTGTTCCTCAGGTTCCCAGGTCACGTCTTCGGCGAGGAGGGTGGTGGTAAAGCCTTTGATCGAGGTTAGAGGCGTGCGCAGCTCATGCGAAATCATGGCCAAAAATCGGGTCTTGATCTCGTTCGCCTGCTCTGCCTCGTGCCGCGATTCCTCTTCTTTCTTTAACAATTGGAGGTTGTACAACGTAATGCTGGCTTGATCGACCAGCACTTTGATATGGCGCAACTCCAGCGCCTCAAAAAAATTGGGCTGCGGGAAAAAAACCAGCAGGCAGCCCAACCAATTGCCTAATGCTACCAACGGAAAAGTAGCTACGGTCTGAATCTGCCGTTCCAGCAGCGCATCTCGAACCGGGAGCGACAAACGCTCATCCCTGGAGATTTCCGTGACGATGACCGGTTTTGAAGGATGGAAAAGATCCAGGACAGCCAATTCCTCAATCAGGCTGCTTTGGTCGCGGGATTCCTGCACATCCGGATTGGATTGAAATCGTTCGGATGACCAGGCAGCGATGATATCCAGCTCATGGGAGGGAATACCTTCTCTGGATCCAAAAAATGCGGCAAAGGCATGTTTGGCCCCGGCCAGCTTGGCCGCTGACATCAAAATGTTGAGCACGGCTTCCGGTCCTCGCGCCAGGCTCATCCGCCGGCTGAGGGTAAACTGTTCGCGAGATCGATCCAGGGCTTTCCGCAGCTTGCGATCGATCTGGCTCTGTTCGGTGATATCCTGGGCAATGCAGATCTGGTATCGATCGCCGGCCTGCACATCGTGAACGAGGAATGTCTGTGCGGAGATCGACCGCAGGCTTCCATCAGGCTGTAAAATACGGTAGGATTGCTGCAGGGATGTGCGGCTGCCGTCCAGTTTGGCAGACAGCACCTGGATCTGATCTTCAGGATGAACGCTCTGGATCCAGGTCGATGGATCTGCATAAAAAATTTCGCAAGGGACCCCCCATACACTCTCAAAAGTTGGGCTGACATAGAGGATCTGGCCGGAGCCCGGGTCAACCACCCAAACAACCTGGTGTATGTTTTGTATGATTTGGTGGAGAAGGGGATGCCCTTCCAGAAATTCCTTTAACTCCAACTCGGTTTCTTTCATTTTTTCCTGAAATCGGACCGCGCGTGAGCGCCAACCCGCCCATCTGGGATTAATTTGTGCATAAAAAAGCGTAGAAAAGAGAGTCATCTCTTCGCTTGGGAAAGGGGGGTGAATTGTCAGACGAATAGTGGAGATGATTCTATATCTAACAGATTGATTATAGCTCTTTATCCGGTATTGGTTTTAAGAGTTGAGAAATCCAGATATGCGCATTCATTTTATTAGTTTTTTAATAGGACCTATTGGGGACATTAATAGCAAAATTCTTTATGATTTCTATCGCTACATATGGATCTTCACACATCTGTCAAAATGACCTCACATTAATTGGACGGATTGATCCTGTCTTTCGGTTTCTGGCAGAGGCGGGGCCCAGGTGACCGCCTCTTTTCATCTTGTGCCAGATATTGCCAAACAGGTGATCAATCAGGAGAAGCGTGTAATGGAACAAGTTATCCAATCGCCTATCAGGCGGATCGCCTTTATCGGTAATTATTTGCCTCGCCATTGTGGCATTGCGACGTTTACGACTGACCTCTGTGAGACTCTTGCCGACGAGTATAAAAATACCTCTTGCATTGCCCTACCGGTCAACGACAATGAAGCAGGCTATGAGTATCCTCCCCGCGTCCGTTTCGAGCTTACCGAGAAAGATATTGGATCCTACCGTCGAGCGGCAGATTTTCTGAACATCAATAATGTGGATATGGTGTCGCTTCAGCATGAATATGGCATTTTTGGCGGTCGAGCGGGGAGCTACATTTTAACCCTCTTGCGTGAGCTAAGGATGCCCATCGTTTCTACCTTTCATACCGTTTTGCGGGATCCAGATTCGGTCCAGCAGCGCGTTCTGGAGGAGATTGCTTCTTTATCGGACCGGGTAGTGGTCATGAGTCAGCGCGGCGTAGAATTCCTGAAGGATATCTATCACATACCGCCTGAAAAGATCGATCTAATCCCGCATGGCATCCCCGACGTTCCCTTTATGGACCCTAGCTTTCATAAGGATTTGTTTGGTGTGGAAGGGAAAAGCGTTCTTCTTAGCTTTGGATTGCTTTCTGCAAATAAAGGCATCGAGAATGTGATCAGTGCCCTACCCGCTATCCTGGCAAGATATCCAAATGTGGTGTACATCATCGTTGGAGCAACCCACCCTCACGTCATCCAAAAAGACGGGGAATCTTACCGGTTATCCTTGCAATGGCTGGCCCACGAGAAAGGTGTGGAAGGCAATGTGATCTTTTATAACCGGTTTGTGGATCTGGAAGAGCTCGTTCAGTTCATCAGCGCAGCCGACATCTACATTACCCCATACCTGGACGCGGCACAGATCACTTCGGGCACGCTTGCTTATACTTTGGGAGCCGGCAAAGCAGTCATCTCCACTCCTTATTGGTACGCAGAGGAAATGCTCGCGGAGGAGCGCGGAGCGTTGGTCCCATTTCACGATCCACAGGCGTTGGCCGATCAGGTCATCGATCTGCTAGATCATGAGTCAAAGCGCCATGCCATGCGCAAACGCGCCTATCTATTTGGACGAGATATGGTCTGGCCACAGGTTGCACGCCGGTATATGCAAAGTTTTGAACGAGCCCGTGACGAGCGACACCAGTTCGTGCAGGTCGAATTTGCTGTCAAACCGTTGGATAAAAGCGCCGGAGAATTGCCCCCGCTCAATTTGGACCACTTACACAACCTGACGGATGGGACTGGCATCCTGCAGCATTCTGTTTTCACCGTGCCAAACTACAGCGAGGGATATTCCACAGATGATAACGCGCGCGCATTATTGGTGAGCACGCTGCTCGAAGAATTGGGCAGCCACGAGGCAGCCAGACTGTCTACCCGCTATCTTGCCTTTACCTGGTATGCTTTCAATGCGGACACCAGGCGGTTCCGCAACTTTATGGATTATCAGCGCAATTGGTTGGAAGAAACCGGCTCGGACGACAGCCACGGTCGGGCCTTGTGGGCGTTAGGCACGGTACTGGGGCGTTCGAACGTGTCAACGCTTCAAAACATGGCGGGACGAATGTTTCAACTGTCCTTGCTGAGCATCCTGGAAACCACCAGCCCGCGTGCCTGGGCATTCGCATTGCTTGGCATACACGAGTATTTGGGGCGGTTTGCCGGCGACCGGCGGGCAGGCCAGGTCCAGGAGGAATTGGCAGGCAGGTTATTGGATCTCTATCAGAACAACCGCGTGGACGGATGGTTCTGGTTCGAACACCAACTGACCTATTGCAATGCCGCCCTGGCGCACGCCATGCTGCTGTCTGGCCAATCCATGCAAAATACCACGATGGCCGAAGCAGGGCTCGAGTCGCTCAATTGGCTGGTGTATTTACAGCACGCAGATACGGGAGGTATGCATTTTGTCCCGATCGGTTCTAACGGCTTTTATCCAAAGGATGGCGAACGCGCCCGTTTCGATCAACAACCTGTAGAGGCGCAGGCCATGGTTTCTGCCTGTCTTGAAGCCCACCGGATTACTGGGAAAAAAAGATGGTATCAAGAAGCCCGGCGTGCATTCGAATGGTTTCTCGGCCGCAATGATTTACACCTTCCGGTATACGACCCAACCACCGGCGGCTGCCGGGATGGATTACACCCTGACCGGGCTAACGAAAACCAAGGCGCAGAGTCTACGCTGGCCTTTCTCCAGGCGCTCCTGGAATTAAGATTAACCGAAAACATTGCACCACCGGATGAGCACCAACACAACGAACCAACGCCTCTCATCATCCCTGTACCGGTAAAAACACAGCCTTATGCCGGGGGAGTATCGGCTGATTAGTGGTTCTCTCGCTTAATGCCTGGGTTAAGATGTAAAAAAGCCGCCTGCGCCGGCGGTTTTTATGGTAACTGATGCCTGATCTCTGTGCACTGCTCTTCCATTTTCTTGATCTTCTTGATCTTGAGTCGAAAATGTCTATACTTATAGGAAAGCATCAGGACTGGAAGAGACAAAGTGGAGGGAGATTGACGATTGTCGAATATTCAGACAAATTGGATAGGGACCTCGCTCTTTAAAATTCGGGAATAAAGAAACAGCTTTTTCGAATCATCTTTGGCGTCATTTCAAATACCTTACCTTAAGGAGAAGTGAATCATGATGAGAAGAATCACAGTTTTTTCCGTATCGCTGGTGATCGTACTCGCCCTGGGCTTCCAATCTGGCACGCCGAAAATCAACGGGGTTGTCGCGAATGTGATGGCTCAGAGTATCGACCCAACGCCAGTCGTCCCGAACTCAACGACCCCAATCTTTGAAACAACACCGGCCCCGAGCGTTGAAACCACGCCAGTCGCTCCGAACGGCTCGACTCCGCGAAACAACATGGCCCCGGATGTAGCGGCCGCGACGCCACCGAGCATCGACACTACGTCGAACTGGGACGGAGCTACGTATATCAGTTCCTTTGGAATGCCCAACACAGCCACCTACGGTCAGACGCTCACAATGACGGAAACTGCTACACTGACCCAGTTCTCATTCTACATGAAGCAACTAACCACTACGATTTTCCGCGGGTATGTATTCGCCTGGGATGGCACAAAGGCTACAGGAGATCCGCTTTTCGAGAGTGCGCCAATGTCTACCACGCAAGGCACAAATTTCGAAGAGGTTGTATTTTACATCCCGAGTGGAGTCGTATTGAATGCGGGTCAGCAATATGTTTTAGCTGCCAGCACTTCAAAAGACCCCGCCCAACCACCAGATGCTGGCAAGTGGGGCGCCCTCCCAAACAATACTGCTTACACTGGGGGGCAGTTTTACTTCCTAAACAATGGCTCTGATGCAACCCAGTGGGCGAGCGTAGCCTGGAGTACAATTGCAGAGGATCTGGCATTCAAAGCCATACTCGTAAGGCCAGCGAGCATCGACACAACGCTGAACTGGAACAGATCGACGTTTATCAGTTTCTTTGGAGTGCCCAACACAGCTACTTACGGACAGACGATTACAATGCCGGGATCTGGCAAACTATTCCAGTTCTCGTTTTATATATTCGAACCGAACACCACGATCTTCCGCGGGTATGTATTCGCCTGGGATGGCACAAAGGCCACAGGAGCACCGCTTTTCTCGAGTCCGCCGATGAACACGCAAATCAGCACAACATTCCAGGAGGTTGTTTTTAATATCCCGGATGGATTATTCTTGAAAGGAGGCCAGCAGTATATTTTGTTTGCCAGCACTTCAAAAGACCCTGGCCAACCAAATTCCAATGGCAAGTGGGGCGCCCTTCCCAGCAATACTGCTTACACTGGGGGGCAGTTTTACTACTTAAACAATGGCTCTGATGCGACCCAGTGGACGAGCGAAGCCTGGAGTACATTTGCAGAGGATCTGGCATTCAGGGCAAAACTTCAACTCTATACTTACCTGCCCAATGTCTTGCAACCTTGAGTCCGGTTCTTTTTCTCTAGTGCTGACTAATAAAAAACCGCCAATCATGGCGGTTTTTTCTGATCACTACTCCTGTGGGCCCGGTAGGGATCGAACCTACGACCAAGCGGTTATGAGCCGCGCGCTCTGCCACTGAGCTACGGGCCCTGGCGAGTGCACTGGGATTATACCATCTTCACCCTTCTTTTACGCGAAATTTACGCGCGCGGGCCTCCAGGCTCAACTGGAACGGCCGATATCAGAAGCAGGAGAAAACCACTTTTTTCGTAATCGCTCCGGCTCTCCCCCGGGGCAAGACAACTGATGTCGTTCGACAAGGGCAAACCCGGCGAAAGCCGGGGACGCAAAGCCATGGGTCTACCGCCGTCCCAGGGGTGGACGGTTACGACTGCCAGGTTCCCGAAAACGATGGCCCCGCCGGTAGGGGGTTCCATTTGCGTTCGCGATCCAGCGGAGGTGCTCTTGTCAGGAGGGTTCTGGCATGCGGCGCTTCTGCTTTTTGATCTCCGTCATCTTCAGCCTCACCCTGGGCTTCTTCCAGGGACCGGTCACGACCGTAGCGGCGGAACCCGAGTGCAGGCATAAAGTTTACCTGCCGCTGGTCGCGCAAGGCCCGGTCGCCGCCCCTCCCGACACACAGTCTCCCCTCGAGCAGCTCACCAACCAGGTAGCGGACGGGCAGGCGGACGTCGTGCGTGGGGTGTACGTGGCTGGAATCCTCGCCCTGCCGGTGATCCAGCAGCCGGCCAACAGCCCTTACTACGTCGAAAGCCGCCCAGGGGTGGCCACCCAGTTCGAGATGGCCTCCTCTTTTCAGGTGATCGGCCTGCTGGCCCACAACGACCTGGCAGGGAGCGAGTTCTTCCAGCTCCAGGCCGGCGAGGAGGTAGATATCGTCTACGGGGATGGGCAGATCGCGCGCTTCCACGTCAGCCGCATCGACCAGTACCAGGCCCTGGATCCAACCAGCACCAGCAGCCGCTTCGTCGACCTGGCCACGGACGAAAATGTTTCCGCCGCGGACGTCTTTGTCCGCGAATATACCACCGCGGGCCAGGTCACCTTTCAGACCTGCATCACCCGCGACGGGATCCCCTCGTGGGGACGCCTGTTCGTGATCGCCGAACCGGCGAGCTGACGCCTCTCCACGCAATTGTTTCTATTTAAAAAAACCGGCGCATCGACCTGGATGCGCCAGACTTAATAGACCGGGAAAAACAGAGCGGGCGACGGGATTCGAACCCGCGAATATCAGCTTGGAAGGCTGATGCCTTACCACTTGGCGACGCCCGCATGCGTTCAGATAGTGGAAATGATTATACTATACATTTCCCACCCCTTTCTCAGCTCAGCAATTCTTACAAAACCTCCTTCTTCACGTTCACTGTGGATTTTTACTTGAGCCGGCGAAGCACTGCAAAGAGAGGCTCGAATTGTACCTGGCTCACAATGGCCGGTCAAGGAACCCGGACGCCCGCGGTCCCAACGGGCCACGGCGCGCGTACTCTTGGTGGACCAGGGAAGCCAGGGGCAGCCAAAAGAACCAATTTTGTGGCCGGGAACAATGTGGTACAATCCCCAGCAGTGGGAAATATAGAATCAGCGGACTGTATACCGCGCCTGATCGCTCAAAAGGATATTTATGATCCCAGGGGAATCGCGCAATACCCGGATAAATGCAACATTAGTTCTGTCCCTGATTGTCATCGTGGGGTTCGCTTTCAGGATCGCATACCTGATTGGCAGTACGGTTTTGGGAGGGCCCCCAACATTCGATGGCATTGAATACGATATGCTCGCCGTGAACATTGCGAATGGTGGGGGATTTGCACTTACGCCAGGAGTACCCTATAGCTTTCATCCGCCCGGTTTTCCTGCCTTTTTAGCGGTCGTTTTTACGATATTCGGGCACAATTTATCCGCGGTCCGGATATTCGACGCGGCATTCAGCGCGCTGACATGTATTCCGGTATACCTTTTTACAAAACGAATATGGAACTGGCAATCCGGTCTGCTGGCCGCAGCCGGGATAGCGGTTCACCCATTGCTCATTTACCTGACTTCTTTAATCTATCCAGAAAGCCTGATACTGCTGCTGATTGCGATCATTCTTTGGTTAACGGTTGCTTTTTGGGAAAATAAACGGCTCAGCACTCTCGTCCTGATCGGCTTCAGTGGGTCGCTTGGGATTTACCTGCGCCCCAATCTCATACTCTGGTGCGGGCTGCTTGGTCTCTGGCTGCTACTTGTGTTTAACGCTTTCAAACCCCGCCTTGTTTCCATGCTTCTTTTCGCCAGTATTGTGGGGGTTTGCATCTTGCCGTGGAGCATCCGCAATTTCGTTGTCACGGGCAACCTCACCTGGATGTCTACAAACGGTGGAGTTACCTTTTGGTCCGGAAATAACCAACTGGCGAATGGAGGGTGGGTTGAGCCTGGACCGCAAACCTGGTTGAAACCCGATCCTCCGCCCGATTTACATGGCTGGCCAAATTTAAGCGAGAAACAATCCGAAGATCGCTTCTTCACCGAAGCCAAAAACTGGATCCAGGCAAATCCCGGTCAGGCGATAGGGTTAATCCCCAGGAAGGTAATCCGCGCCCTGGAGCTAAATTTTGGAAATGAATCCCGTTCTCTCAGTATCCCACGCGCTGTAAGCTATCTATATGATCTGTTCATGCTTGCCGCGCTTGCCGGGGCGGTGCTCTCCTGGCGAGCCTGGAAAACTCTCTTGCCCGCCTATGGTCTGGCGTTCGTTTCGCTGGTCACAAGCATGATTTTTTATGGATCCACGCGGCAATCTGCCGTTCTCATTCCAGTTCTCGTGAGCCTGGCTGCTTCTGCCGCCTGGAAGGGCCTGTCGTGGGGATGGAATTTATGGCAACGACGAAGGGTTGGGAAATTCTAGAAGAGATCCTATTTTCTGCCCTTTTAGGGAATTGAGTTCGAACCAGAAGGGTGTTATACTACGACATAGACAGCAGGCGGTTGAGTAAATCCAGGTTGTAGATTTTTGCAGGTCATCCATGAAATAACCATCCCACGCGGATTATTTCGGGATTTTTATACTGGAGAAATAAAATGATATACGTAGCAAAAATTTCGCGAGCCGTTTTCCTCATCTTCATCTGCCTGGCCCTGGCTTCCCCGACGCTGGCTGGCTCCCCTTCCCCTTATGACATTTACCTGCCCATCGTGACGAATCGCTATGCTCCTTATGCAGCCGGGCGGGTCGTGAATGTTCCT
>DATKLX010000221.1:0-14544 GCA_035542155.1 Anaerolineaceae bacterium | reverse complement strand
GCAACAAGCTGCTCGAGGCTGACGAAGAATTGGGCATTCCGCTCAACTCCGGTTTTCCGGATGGTCTGGTCACGATCGACGCTGCTCCAGAGCCGGTGGAGCTCAACGGGTTGAGCCTGCGTGTGCTGGGACCTTCCATCCACAACCTGGACAATCTGAAGAAAGACTGGACGAAGTGGCTGCAGAAGGTTGAGAGCCAGCAGGCGAAGTTCGCCAACCCGGTCGAAGCGGATAAGGCCGACCGCAGCGTGCCTAACCTGAGCAGCATTATGTTCCTAGCCTGCGATGGGGAGCGGACCATGCTGCTGACCGGGGATGGGCTGGGGGCAGACCTGCTCGATGGGATCAAGCAGGCGGGGTTGCTGGACGCGAGCGGCAGGCTGCACGTCGATGTGTTCAAACTGCCCCACCATGGCAGCGTACGCAATATCAGCCGCGCCCTGTTCAACACAATCACCGCGGATGTATATGTGGTTTCCGCCAATGGGAAATACGACAACCCCGACCTGGCCACCCTGATCTGGCTGGTGGAAGCCACAAAGGCACAGGGGCGCAAGATCCAGATCGTGGCGACCAACCCTACCAGCGCCACGACCCAAATCGTCAACGAATACCCACCAGCGGAGTACGGCTACGAACTGGTTTTCCTCCCCGAAGGCGAGCATTCGATTGTCGTCTAAAAAGTTTGAACCACGACCCAGTCCTGACGTTCTGCCTGTCCTGGACGGACAGTCCAGGGGGTCAGGAAGATCCGAAGAACACGAGGGTAAGACACGAAGAAAAGAGGAGATCGGTTCTCGTTCTCCCAAAAGGAGCGCACACTTGAATATCAACAATCTGATCCAGCGGTGGTCGACCCTTTCTATCTCCCAGATTGAAGATGAGATCGTTGACGGCGAAAACCAGGAGGAAGTCACGCAATTGATCGGTGCGGACAAAGTCGCCGAGATCCGCGCTACCTCGTTCGCGGCGCCGATGGCAGGCCCGCGCGAAGGAGTCGTCCTGCTGCCCGGGATCATGGGTTCGCTCCTGGCCAGCATCCGCGGGGTGGCCACGCTGGTGTGGATCAATCCGCTGGTCTTCCTGCAAGGAAATGGCAGATACCTGCGCCTGGATCCAGACGGGACCAGCGACGAGTGCGCAGAGGTTGAGATCGTGCCGATCGGGCTGGAAAAGCTGACCTATCTGCAGATCGCCGTGCAGATCAGGCGACAGGCCATCCTGCACGAATTTCCTTACGACTGGCGCCGGCCGATCGAATATAACGCCGACGTCCTCCACGCCAGCCTGGAACGCTGGTCGGAGGGTGACCCGAGCCGTAAATTCACCCTGGTAGCGCACAGCATGGGCGGACTGGTCTCGCGCACGTACATGGCGCGGCACCCAAAAAGCGCCGAACAGCGAGTCAAGCGCCTGATCATGCACGGCACGCCCAACTTCGGGGCGACCGGGGCGATCGACAATCTGTTCAACGGTAATGCGATGATGGCCACGGTGGATTTGCTGAACAACGCCAACGGGATGCGCCAACTGGCCTTCTGCCTGCCCAGCGTTTACCAGCTCCTCCCGGCCCCAAGAGACTTCTTCCCGACCGACCGGCCCTACCCAGTCAGCTTTGATCACTTCAACGCGGCAGCCTGGGGGCTGCCGGCCATTCAGCAGAAATACCTGGACGGCGCGCGTAGCCTGTACCAGGCGCTGAACGCCTCGGACCCGCAAATACCGATGGTGGTCATCAGCGGGTGCAATATCAAAACGCTGGTCGGGGCGATATTGAACCTGGTGAACGGAAGGATCCAATTTCAGCCCTCGCTGGAGGATGAGGGCGATAACTCGGGGGACGGGACGGTGCCGCTATGGTCGGCGAGGCTACCCAGGGCGGAGACCTTCTTCATCCAGGAAGTCCACCGCGACCTGCCTAACAACGGCCAGGTGATCCAGGCCACCCTCGACCTGATTAACGACGGGACCTGCAAACTGCCGCAGACCATCCCACCGCGCAAGCTGATCTCCTTCGCCGAGGAGATCCCCGTCTCGCCGGAAGTGAAGGCCGAGGAACTGCGCGCCAAAATCAAAGCGGGCATCCTTAACGACCGGGACCTGAGGAGCCTGTTCACGCTTTCGTAGGGGAAAGCTGTATCTTATTAAGAGATCTCGCGAAGGATTTCACCAAAGGAGGATGGTATGCCTGATGGCGACACAATTTACATCAACGGGATCAACGGCGAGACCGGCGAATATCTGCTCCCCCCCATGGGGGTCGAGGATATGGCCGCGATCGCCATCGGCGAGCCAAAAAACACAGCCAAAAATAACTGGCTGGCTGCGATCTGGCACAAGATCAAGACCCCGTTCATGGGCCTGCCGCTGGGGGTCGACCCGGCGGACGTGACCCAGGCCGGCTGGGGGATCGTGTTTCTCAAAGATGAGGACGCAGCCGTCAAGGCAGCCCTCCAGCCACTGATCGAGCACCGCAAGAAACAGATCCATAACGACGCGATCGTCAAGATCCTGGATTACACCCCCGGGGAAAAATATGAGGCCTGGCTGGGTCGCAACGGGGTCTCGCCAGGGAGCACCATCCCCTCCAAAGTTCCTTATTACTTGCTGCTGGTCGGCGACCCGGCCCAGATCAGCTTCGAGTTCGGCCACCTGCTGGACGTGGAGTACGGCGTAGGCTGGCTACATTTCGATACCCCGGCGGAATACGCGACTTACGCTGCCAGCGTGATCGATTATGAGACCAGTTCGTCCGTTCCGAACGGGAAAGAGGCGGTGTTCTTCGGCACCCGCCACCCCTTCGACCAGGCGACCAAAATGAGTGCGGATTACCTGGTCAACCCCCTGGCGGACGGCATTTCCGCCGCGGGAAGCGATCCGGCAACACCGGGCGTCGCGCAGCAGTGGGGCTACCAGACCAAAAAGATCGGGGGGAACGATGCCACCAAGGCGAACCTGATCGACGCGCTGTGCCAGCCCGCGGACCGGAAGCCGCCGGCATTCCTGTTCACCGCCAGCCATGGGATGGGGTTCCCCTCCGGCAGCCCGGCTCAAAAGGCATCCCAGGGAGCGCTGCTCTGCCAGGACTGGCCCGGTTTTGGGACAATCAGCCCCAACCACTATTTTTCCGCCGCGGACGTGCCAGCCGGCGCCAGGATCCAGGGAATGGTCATTTTCCACTTCGCCTGTTATGGCGGCGGCACGCCGGACCACGACCAGTTCGTCCACGATCCCGGCCAGCCGCCGGCCCAAATCGCAGCGTCGCCCTTTCTGGCCGCCCTGCCCAAGACCTGGCTGACCCACCCGGGCGGCGGAGCGCTGGCGGTCATCGGGCACGTCGAACGGGCCTGGGGCTATTCGATTATCGGCGCCGCCTCCACCGGGCCCCAGATCCAGACCTTTCAGAACGCGATCGGGCGAACCCTGATCGGCCAGCCCCTGGGCTACGCGTTAAAAGACTTCAGCGAGCGCTACGCGGCGCTCTCCACCAGCCTGAGCGCCCTGCTCCAGCAGAAAGAGTGGGGTCAAAAGGTCGACCCGGACGATCTGGTGACCAATTGGATCGAGCGCAACGACGCCGAAGGATATATCCTGATTGGCGATCCCGCGGTCAAGCTGCGGGCAAATGACCTGGCATGAAATAAAAAAAGAGGAGGACTTGCAGGATGGCAGAAAAAAAAGGCATTCCCTTATCCGAAATCGATGGGTTCTCACCTGAGGTTACCCAGGCGCTGGCCGGGCTGTGGATCACCACAGCAGAAGAGCTGGTGGCTGCTGCATCCCGGCCGGGTGGAGTCGAGGGGCTGGCAGAGTATCTGAAACTGTCCACCGGCGATGTGGTTCAACTGGTCGACCGGGCCCAGGCTGCCCTGCCGCCGGGGGTATCCTTCAGCGTGGAAAACGAGCCCACGTATGGATTGGGCGCGCTGGACGAGCCCCGCGACGGCGAAGGCCAGGGATCTCCGCGGATGTCCTTCGCCCCGCTGCCCCCCCGGGTCGACCTGCACGAGAACATGCCACCCATCCGGAACCAGGGACAGCGGGGCACCTGCGTCGCATTTGCCACCACCGCGGTGCGTGAGTACCTGCTCTGTCCCACGCCCCAGGCGAACACCGATTTATCCGAGCAGTTCCTTTACTGGAACTGCAAGAAGCACGATCTGTACCCCGGGGAAGGGACTTTTATCAACATAGCGATGGACCGTCTGGTCAACGACGGCGAATGCACCGAAACAGACTGGCCGTACAATCCCGTCGTGATCCATGGAAACGAGGGCCAGGACCCGCCCCCACCCACCGCGCTGGGGGCAGCAGCTCCCTTCAAGATCAGCAAGACCAGCCAGCTTGCGGCCCGCTCGGTCGACGATCTGCGCCAGGCGCTGGCAGACGGCTCGCCGATCGCTTTCGCGACTACGGTCTACAACTACTGGTTCGGGGCAACGACGGGAGATATTCGTCTCCCGCTGCCCAACGACCCGGTCGCCGGTGGGCATGCCATGTGCATGGTTGGCTACGAAGACGATCCCAGCGTGCCGGGCGGCGGGTATTTTATGATCCGCAACAGTTGGGGTACAAACTGGGCAGCCCAGAGCAGCATTGCGCCCGGCTACGCCCGCCTGCCCTATGCCTACATGGAGAAATTCGGCAATGCGGCGCATATCGCCCTGATTACCCAGCCCAAGCCGGAGCCATCACCGACTTCCGAGGGCTTCTTCGACCTGCTGCTGAAGTTCTTGAAAAGACTGTTTGGAGGTTAGCAGGAGTTTATAAACACTTCGATCTCGTTGGCGATGATCGTTCCGCCCTTGCTGTTGAAATGAATGCCGTCGGTGTTGAGGAGGTAGCCATTTCCGCGAGAGATTTGGTCCCAATCCTGGCGCAAAATAGCCCGCTTGAACATGGTCATGAACATAGAGTTGAACCCGGTAAAGGCCTTGCCGGGTTTATTCTGGTGGGTGCGGAGGTAGGTTTCCATCTGCTCGTAGACAGGCAGGTACGCTAGGCCAAATTCATCGACCAGATCGCGGATAGCGACGTTATACTTGCGCACCAGGACGTTGGAGAGCGAGTCCAGATCCTCGCCGAGGACCGGGATCGAGCAGAGGCCAATCCGAGCGGTGGTCTTCTGCTGGAAAAGGGTGAGGATCTGGCGCATCGCCGCCAGGTAATCCTCCAGCGAGGCTTCGAGGGGGATCCTCCGGGGCAGGCCGTTGGTGACTTTTTCCACCGGACCCAGGGCCAGCTCGCGCTCGATGTCATTGGTACCGATGAGGATGACAACGACCTGGGGCTGCGAAGCGATCACGGGGGCAATGCGCTCGAGGAGATCGAGGGCGGTATCAGAATCGACCCCGGCATTGAGGAAGCGGTAGCCTTTGGACCCCATCCGGCGGGCCAGAAGGTTGACGTAGTTGAAGCTGACGCCACCGTGGGTGATGCTGTCGCCAAACACGACGACCAGTTTTTCCCCGCGGGGAGTCAGGGTGACGCCGATCTTTTTTACCTGGCGTTTGCGGTTGGTTTCGACGCCTTCAAATACCGCCAGGATCAGGGTGGCTATCCCCAGAATCCAGAACCACAATTTTCTTACGTTCTGCTGCATACGAGGGAACCCTCCAGGGTCATCGTGCCCGGCTTGTGGTAGATACACTCTATTGTATCGGTCCGAAGGATATTCAACAAGGGAATTTACGCTCTATCATCCCCCTTCCGGGGCAGCCAGCCCGGCGGCTGCGGGGTGGTCGAGCAGCCAGAGCAGGCGGCCCGGCTCCGGACAGATTGCCTGGGCCGGCAGGGTTTCCGGCTGGCGCGGGCCGCGGAGGACCTGGACGACCCGTTCGGCCTTGGCCGCCCCGGAAACCAGGAAGATGACGTTCACGGCGGCATTGAGCGCGGGAGGCGTGAACGTTACGCGGTCGACCAGCGGGGGCGGTGGGGTTTGATGCTCCACGCCGACCACCCAGCGCCGGCGCTCGAGCACCGCGGATGAGCCCGGGAAGAGCGAAGCGGTGTGTCCATCCTCGCCCAGGCCGAGGAGGACCAGGTCCAGGCGAGGGAGCGAGGCGCCCTCGAAAAAGGCTTTCAGGCGGTCTTCGTACTCCTCCGCGGCGCGATCTTTGCCCAGTTCGCCCTGAATGGGACAGATATTCTGTTTTGGGACCGGCACACGGCTGAACAGAGCCTGATCGGCCATGTGATAGTTGCTTCCGGGATGATCGAGGGGGAAGCAGCGCTCATCGCCCCAGAAGAAGATCGTTCGCGACCAGTCGATCTCGGTCAGGTAGGGCGATTCCGCCAGGAGGGAATACATCTTCTGAGGTGTGGAGCCACCCGAGAGCGCCACAGTAAAGCGCCCCCTGGCCGAGATAGCCTCTCGCGCCAGGCGCGAAAAATGCCGTGCCCCGGCATCGGCCAGGGCCTGGGCATCTGGAGTAATTTCGATTTCAGGCCTGGACAATCTTCATCGATAAATCGGCCAGGAGCTTATCGAACGAATCGGAAAAGGACTGGATCCCCGCGTCGAGCAGCTCCTGGGTGACGTCTTTCATGTGGATGCCGATCGCTTCGAGAGCGGCGACATCCTTCACTGCCTGGTCGAGACCCTGGGTGATGGTCAGGGCAGGATGGCCGTGATCGCGGAAGGCCACGACAGTCTGGTCGGGCATGGTGTCCACCGTGTCGGGACCGATCAAGGCGTCGGCGTACATGGTATCCGGGTAGCGCGGGTCCTTGGTGCTGGTGCTGGCCCAGAGCACGCGCTGGACGCGCGCCCCGTGGGCAGCGAGCGCCTCCCAGCGCGGGCCGGAGAAAATGTGCTGAAACAGGCTATAGGCCATTTTCGAGTTGGCGATCCCGGCTTTGCCGCGCAGCGCTTCCTCTTCGGGCCGGCCGGCGAGCTTTTTATCGACCAGGGTATCCACCCGGCTGACGAAAAAACTGGCCACCGAAGCCACCCGCGAGGGATCGCCGCCCTGGGCCACGAACCGCTCCAGCCCTTTGATATAGGCTTCTGCGACCTGCTCGTAGGCGTGCAGGCTAAAGATCAGGGTGACGTTGATGTTGTGCCCTTCCGCGATGAGCTCTTCGATCGCCGGGATCCCTTCGGGGGCGGCGGGGATTTTCACCATCAGATTGGGGCGGTCGACGATTTCGAATATGTGCCTGGCCTGGTCGATCGAACCGCTGGTGTCGTGGGCCAGGTAGGGGGAAACCTCCATGCTGCCGAATCCATCCCGCCCTTCCGTGCGGTCGTATACCGGCCGGAGCAGATCGAGACCGTCCTTGATATCCGCAACGGCGAGCTTCTCAAAGATCTGGTCAGTGGTCATGCCGACGGAAGCATAAGCTTCCATATCGGCGTCGTAGAGATCCCCGGAGGCCATCGCCTTCTGGAAGATGGTCGGGTTCGAGGTAAACCCGGTGATGCCATCCTCGTCAAACATCCGTTTCATCTCGCCGTTGCGTAAAATCTCACGGCTGATATTATCGAGCCAGACGCTCTGGCCAAAATCTTTTAGTTTTAAGAGCATGTTTTCGGACATATCGTACCTCAAAAAGAAAAGAGAACCGACCTTTGGCAGTTACCTGGTCAATTGGTTGCTCAGGCAGTTGGTCACTTACCACCCACCACTAACCACTGCATTTCACTGCTTTTCATTAGACTTCGCTGATCTTCACTTTCTTCCACTGCCTGTAGCGCCGGATCAGCGTGTTGGTGGAGCTGTCGTGCTTGAGATCAGGAAGCGCATCGCTTTCCAGCTCAGGGGTGATGCGTTTGGCCAGGACTTTGCCCAGCTCGACACCCCACTGGTCGAAGGAGTCGATGTTCCAGATCACTCCCTGGGTAAAGACGCTGTGCTCGTAGAGCGCGACGAGCGCGCCCAAAATGCGTGGGGCCAGCCGCCCGGCAAGGATCACGTTGGACGGGCGGTTTCCCGGAAACGTGCGGTGCGGGACCAGCCAGTCGGGCGCGCCTTCGGCGCGGACCTCGTCGGCCGTTTTGCCGAACGCCAGGGCTTCGGCCTGGGCAAATACATTGGACATGAGCAGGTCATGGTGATCGCCGACCGGGTTGAGACTGTTGGCAAAGCCGATAAAATCACAGGGGATCAGGCGGGTTCCCTGGTGGATGAGCTGGTAAAAAGAATGCTGGCCGTTGGTGCCCGGCTCGCCCCAGTAGACCGGCGAAGTCGGGTAGGTGACCCACACACCGTCGAGGGTCACCGTTTTGCCGTTGCTCTCCATGGTGAGCTGCTGAAGGTAGGCCGGGAAGCGCCTGAGATACTGATCGTACGGCAGGACGGCGACGGTCTCCGCGCCGAAGAAATCGGCATACCAGACGGTGAGCAGCCCGAGCAGGATGGGCAGGTTTCGCTCGAAGGGAGCGGTGCGAAAATGCTCGTCCATTTCGTGGAAGCCGGCCAGCATCTCGCCGAAATATTCAGGGCCAATGGCGATCATGAGGCTCAGCCCAATGGCGGAATCCAGCGAATAGCGCCCGCCGACCCAATCCCAGAAGGGGAACATGTTGGCCGGGTCGATGCCGAACTTCTCCACCTCAGCCTGGTTGGTCGAGACGGCGACGAAATGGCGGGCGATTGCCTCCTCGTCGTGCAATGCGTCCAGGACCCAGGCGCGGGCGGTCGCGGCGTTGGTCATCGTCTCGAGGGTTGTGAAGGTTTTCGAGGAGACAATAAAGAGGGTTTCAGCCGGGTCCAGGTCGCGGGTGGATTCGACGAAGTCGGTGCCATCCACATTGGAGACAAAGCGGAAGGTCAGGCTGCGCTGGCTGTAGGCCATGAGCGCTTCGTAAGCCATGACCGGGCCCAGGTCGGAGCCGCCGATGCCGATGTTGACCACGTTGCGGATGGGTTTGCCGGTATAGCCCTTCCAGGTCCCCGAGCGGACCTGCCGGGCGAAGGCAGCCATCTTGTCCAGGACTGCGTGAACCTCGGGGACGACGTCCCTGCCGTCGACGTAGATGTGCGCGTCGCGCGGTGCGCGCAGGGCCACGTGCAGCACGGCACGGTTTTCGGTGACGTTGAGCTTTTCCCCGCCAAACATGGCGGCGATCCGCCCGTGGAGGTCGCACTCGATCGCCAGGGCGATCAGCAAGCGGAGAGTCTTATCGTTGATGCGGTTCTTGGAGTAATCCAAATACAGGCCAGCCGCCTGGAGGGAGAAGCGCTCGCCGCGCTGCGGGTCCATGGCGAACAAGTCGCGCAAATGGACGTCGCGGATCTCCTGATAATGCTCTGCCAGAGCCTGCCAGGCCAGTTTTTGGGGTAGAAGAGGGGAAGAGGAAGGCATACCAGTCTGCTCCACAAAGGCTTTCCTGCTTAATTGTACCCTGTATTGAATTGCTCAGGAGAAAAATATGGTCCTGAACAAGACCACCGCCAGGAAGGCGATGCCGACCAGGATCAGGAAGGTAAAGGATCTCCAGAAGCCGGTCTCGCTGGGCGCTGGGCCGCGCCCGCGCTGGAGATCCCGCGCTTCGAGGAAACTGGTAAAATTCCCGAGGAGATAGCCGGGGGTGGCAAAGATCGAAACCAGGCTCCACCAACCGAGAAGCAGGGTGGTCGCGGTCATCCTCCAGAAAAGGTAATCGATGCAGTCGTGGCACAGGTTGCCCTCGACCCAATCGTGGCGGTGGGAGACCACGAAGCCGATGTTCTGATTGAGCGAGGAAAACTGGACCGGAGCGATCTTACCGCAGTGCTCGCAAATGGAGAGCACCACGCGCTGCTCGTTTTCGACCGGTTGGATTTCCGGCCTGGAGGCCCGCTTCTGAGCGGAGCGCTGCTGCCCGGGAGGCGCCCATGGTCCGTGACGGGTGAGGGCGTCATAGCGGGCGCGTTTGGCGGAATCGGTGAGAAAGCCATACGCCCAGCAGATCTCTTCCAACCGTTGAGACACAGAATCATCCGGAGCGCCATTGGGATTGAGAGCCTGGCTTAACTGGCGGTAAGCGGCTTCAATCGTGTCGAGGTCCGCACCGGGATGAACTCCAAGAACTTCGTATGGATTCTGGCTCATGAGGTTCTGGAATTGGAAAAACGGCACGATAAAAGGGAGGTTACCCCTCTTTAAGGCACATTGTAGCATAGATCCGGCCGTGAAACCAGATTTGTTTAAGCCAGGCTTATTTGCAGGGCATCTGAGTAGGGAAGATTTTGCTGAGCGCTGCCGCGCGCGCTTCAGCCGTCGGGCGGACCAGATCCAGGGTCGAATCCTTCTCTTTCACTACGGATTGGTAGCGATCGAGAGCGCATTCCAGCGCTCCACCCTGGTCGTATGCCTCAGCGGCGTTCCACAGGAGCATTACGTCTCCGCCAAACGAGCGGGCTTTTTCCAGGTAGGCCGCCGCCAGATTGTAGTTTCCCTGGTTCAGCTCGGCCCTGGCCAGGAGGAGATACGACTCTTTCTTTTTAGCCACCGTGGGGAGCTGGTCCACCTGTGGGCCAAGGATCTCGATGGCTTGCTGAGATTGTCCACCGTTGACCATCTCCTGGACTAACTGGAACGTGTCTGGAGTGGCTTCAGCCGCCAGGGATGTGGGGGCCGGGGTCGGCGTTGGCCAGGTTCTGGGCGTGCTCGTGCGCGTCCAGTGTGCCTGAGTCGGTTGAACGGCCTGCTGCCGGGCACTTATCTCCCGGGCGGCGGGAACCCCCAGGAAGACAAGAACGAGCGCCAACCCGAAGAGAAAGCCGGTCAGGCCGTTTCCCCAATTGGGTCCGGACGTGGCTTTTTGTGAATAAGAAACCGGTCGATTTGGTTTGGCCTGCGGAGGTTGATGTGGATCAGAAGCGGTCATGGCTGGGCCTGCGATAAGAAGTTCTCAAGGGGATGGGGTCGATGGCGGCGACTGGACGCGAACGTGGCGATAGTCCTGGTGAATCCGGCGCGCTACCAGGCCAAAATCGGCTGGAACGCAGGTATCGGCCTGGGCCAGGAATACCTCGCCGGTGGCAAGATCCCCATGATCCACCGCTATCCGGGCAGTCACGTAAGCGGCCAGGCCGGTCACGTCAAAACCTTCGTTGGCCGCGGCGACCAGGTCTTCGCCGGCTTTGTCAACCTGGCCAGAGTCGTAATGGATGAGAGCGCGCAGGGCGTAGCGCGGAGAACGGACGAAAGGTTCGTTCTTGATCCACTCATCCAGCGCTTTTAATGCATCGGCAGACTGGCCCTGGTTGTAGAGGGTCAGGGCTTTGATCCAATAGATCCGGTTTCCGGGCTGAAACGCTTCTGCCGCCTGGACCTGTTTCATCGCCAGATCCGCCTGGCCATTACACAGGTATGCCCGCGCCAGATCGATGCGGGCACCACCTTCGTCGACAAGCTCGGTTTTGCCGGGCTTCAATGTCTGGAGCGCTTCGAGAGCCTGGCTGCACTTACCCATAGCCATCAGAGCATCCGCAGGGCGGCGTTCCAGCCCCTTTTCGAATAAAATACCCAATTTGTTCGCGCTCTGCGCGTCGGACAGGGCACCTTCGAGCAAGGCTGCCCGTTGAGAGCTGTCGGCTTCCAGAAAGGCGAGGTGCATCAGCGCTTTATGGCGGGCAAGATAATACTCACCCTTCACCGGACCAAAGGCAATAGCCTGATCCAGGTCGAGCCGGGCCATTTTTAAATAGCCGCGATACTCGTCTAAAGTTCGCGGCGGCAGCTCGGCCAGATCCAGGTAAGCCAGACCGCGCTGGTAGTGGGAATCGCCATCCTCGGGAACAACGTTCAGAACCGCATCCCAAACCAGGACAGCCTGAGAATACTTTCCGCTGCGGATCAACTCCTGGCCGCGCAGGCTATCGGCATGGACAGCCTCCAGGCGGCGGTTCACGGATTGTGTGGGCACGGGCGTGGGGGTCAGCGCCGCAGGTGGAACCTGGATAGGAAGGCTTTCTACGAGGGTCTGGGTGGGTGCTTCGGGGATCACGACCGCCACCGGCGTCGGGGCCGGCTGCAACAGGTCGGCAATCGCCGCGGTGACGCTCCCATCCTGGTTCAGGAGCAGGATGGGAAAGCCTAGCAGCATCACAGCCAGGAGGAACCCACAGATTCCAAGAACCCAGCCGCTGGCCTTGCGAGGCGGCTGCTCAGGCTCAATAAAACCAGGGAACGGCGCCGGCGGGAGATCGCTCTGTGAGTGGGACTGGTCCGGGCTCCCCGATTCGGGATGGACCGGTGGGGTTTCGACCGGCGGTGTGGGCTGCGAGGCAGGCCCGTCTGCCTGGGCCGGCTCAGCCTGTTTCCCCATCACCCGCTGATCGGCTTCCGCTGCCAGCGCGGCGCGGTCTTCGTGGCTGAGGACCTCGTCGCCTTCTTCGATTGACTCGTCAAAGGGCGGGACATAGGGGGGCGAGGCCGGCCCGGAAGGCGGTTCTTCAGGCGGCGCTTTCACCTCATCGGCGGGAGGGGCGGTGAACGGCGCGGAGGACTCATCGGGTGACAAAAATACCGTTTCGGCTTTATCGCCTGCTGAAGGCCGCGGCGCCGGGGATGAAATTGCTTCGGTTTCGGTAGAAAAAGCCGGACGCGAAGGCGCCGCACCCGGCGGCGTGGATTTTGGCATAAACGAGAGATCCGGGCGGATCAGGTCCAGGAGGGCTTTCTGGGCTTCTTGATTGTTCGGGTTGATCGCCAATACCCGCCGGAAACACTCCGCGCTTTGATCGGGAGAGGAAAGGACCTTTCCCAACCAAAACCAGGCCATTTCGGTGTTGGGGTCGATCACGACCACACCCGCGAGCAGCTCTTTCGCCTCCTGGGTACGGCCTTGTTTTGCGGCCAGAATCCCGGCCTGCAAACGTTCACCGGTTGACACTGCCACGAGGAGCCTCCATGCCGGTTCGCCGAATCAATTTCCACACATGGTGCGAATTTTCTACAGGATATTCTACCCTATTTTAACGGATATTCTCAAAGTGAATTACATCCCCAATAACAATAAGAACGCCGACATGGTCGCGAGCAAGGCCAGGATCACGTTATTGGACTGAACCTGGAACCCGAGCAGCGGGAACAACTGGCTGGCGAGCAGCCAGATGGCCAGGAAGAACAGGCCGACGGTGTAAAAATTGCGCTCGCCTACGACAATGGTTGGCAAGAAAAATAGCGCCGCGGTTACCGCCAGAAATGTGAGCGCAAACTCACTACCCGGGAAGTCGATGTTAAACACCGGCAGCACCCCCCAGAGAATCAGCCAGAGGCAGAGAAGCAGCATGCCCACGTTCACGTTTGGCTTGGGGTCGTTCAGCCGGAAAAAGAGCATCACCCCGGCTACGATGGAGAGGGCGGCAAAATAAGTCTCGATATTGTGGATGGGGATGACAAAAACAGATAAGGCACCCCAGACGATCAGCCAGACGCTCAGTAGAAAAATTGCGATGTTGTCGACCAGTTTCATCTGAAGCACTCCTCGCTTTCGATGTGGCAGCGGGCCGCTATGTAGTCAGTCCAGTTGTTTCAGCAAATAAGCGCACAGCCTGGATGTGTTCCTGAGGGGTGCGAAAGCCGCACCCGATCGTGTTCACCGAAAAGTGAGTCGCGCCAAGGGCCTGCCAGTCCTGGATTAGTCTGGGCCAGGCGACGGGACCCTGGCTGTATGCCAGGCGGGCCTCGATGGGAAAAGCGCCCGGGTCACGCCCGTTGGCGACGAGCTCGCGGTGGAGGATATCGAACAACAGCCGCGCATCCACCGGAGACAGGGTATTGACCAGCCAGCCGTTCGCCAGGCGGGCAATCCGGCGGATGGCATCTTCCACCCGGCCGCCAAACCAGATCGGGATGGGACGCTGGACCGGAAGGGGATTCAGGCCGGCATCCAGGATGGTATGCCAACGTCCCTGGTAGGTGACCAGCGGCTCAGTCCACAGCTTGCGCAGGACATCGACCTGTTCCTCGATCCGCCTTCCGCGGTTGTGGAAATTTTCGTTGAGGGCGGTGTATTCGACCTCGTTCCAGCCCAGCCCTACCCCCAGGCGCATGCGCCCACCGCAGAGAACATCCAGCGTCGCCGCCTGCTTGGCCACGAGCGCGGTCTGGCGCTGGGGAAGAACAATCACACCGCTGACGAACTCCAGCTTCTGGGTCAGGCCGGTCAGGTAGCTGAACAGGACAAATGGTTCCAGAAAGGGATCCTTGTGGGAATAGGTCCCCTTCCAGCCGCCGGGACGGTCGGGGTTGGCCCCCAAAACGTGATCATAGGCGACGATGTGCGAATACCCCAGGCCTTCCACGCTCTGAGCGTAATCACAAACAGCCACAGGGTCCGATCCAAATTCAGTCTGTGGATAAACGACGCCAATTCCCATGCAAATCCCTCTTATACCCTATCGACAGTATAGTATGGAACAGGGGAAATTACAATGAATATCGGATCTTCAAGTGCTTGAGTCGCGTTGACGTATCTGTCCAAAGGCTGGTAGGTTTTGAAAAAAGAGCAAGCTCGCAGTAAGATGGATTCGCCAAAATCGTCTTACCAGCGAGCTTGCCATGTCCATTGTCCTCCTGCAACTGCCTGAAGTCAAGTACTGCCAAACT
>DATKLX010000220.1:0-17538 GCA_035542155.1 Anaerolineaceae bacterium | reverse complement strand
GCTGGAAACGGCGGCCGACTTTTCCTGGGATAACGGTGTATTGTTTCAGGGAATAATACACGACCAGGGGACTTTGTCCAAAACTTATCTGCCTACTTTAATTGCCTTGCAGTTCACCGAACCTGCAATCCTGTTGACTGTGCTGGGAATCGGGTTTGCCATAGTCTGGATTTGGCGAAGGGCCAATATCAGCCTGGATCTCCTGCTGCTGGGGATCTGGTGCGTAGCCCCGATCGCTGTGGCGATCCTGCACCACTCGACCGTCTACGATAACTTCCGCCAGTTCCTCTTCCTGATTCCGCCGCTTTTTGTACTGGCCGGCCTGGCTTTGCAGGTTTTATGGGCATTCATGAAGCGCCATGGCTGGAAATGGATCTTTGCCCCGCTGGCATTGGCCTGCCTTTTGCCCGGCCTTTACTGGGACGTACATTTGCACCCGTACGAATATATCTATTACAATGCTTTGGCAGGCAACGTGCAAGGATCCTTTCGCAATTATGAGAACGATTATTGGGGGGTATCCTACAAGGAGTGTGTGGCCTATATTAATCAAGTAGCCCCGCAAAACGCCACGATCTTCGTTTATGGCTCTTTTAAGACCCCTCTGCCCTATCTCCGCCCGGATATTCAAGTTTTTCAAAACGCAGAGGCTCCCGATTCGGCTGAGCAGGTGGATTACGCTATCATCGCTTCGAAGCGTCTCAAGGATCTCACTC
This sequence comes from Anaerolineaceae bacterium, assembly GCA_035542155.1. Taxonomy (GTDB): domain Bacteria; phylum Chloroflexota; class Anaerolineae; order Anaerolineales; family Anaerolineaceae; genus DATKLX01. The sequence goes on along the minus strand of DATKLX010000220.1, from coordinate 16,822 downwards.
TTTTTCCAGATTCAAAGAAAGTCTTTCAAGTGACACGGGATGGAGCCATCCTGTCGGTGGTCAAACAGATCCAGCCCAGTGATCCAATTGTCAGATAAATCCCCGGAGGACCGATGCGCACCAAACTCAATATTTCCATCTTTACCTCGATTCTGGCGACCGCGAGCCTCATCCTGGGGTCCTGCACCTCACAGAAGACGGAACCGGTCACCCTGAAATTCGCGGCCCTGTCTATCCTGGACTCGCTCCCCATGTATGTGGCCGAGCAGCAAGGGTACTTTGCCGCTCATGGGGTGAAGGTCGAGATGATTCCGGTTTCTTCAGCGCCGGAACGCGACCAACTAGTCGCCGCCGGGCAGGCAGATGGTGAGATCAACGAGGTGCTTTCCACGATTCTCTTCGACCAGGAGAAGACTCAGATCCAGGTGGTGCGTTTCGCGAGGGCGGCAGCTCCCAATTCCCCACTGTTCCGTATCCTGTCTTCGCCTTCCAGCGGGATCACCACTGTGGAGGGGCTCAAGGGGGCACAGATTGGGATCTCAGACGCGACGGTGATCGATTACCTCACCGACCGGCTGCTGGCGGCGGAAGGGTTCAGCGCGAACGAGATTCAAACGATCTCGGTACCCAAAATCCCCGACCGGCTGGCGCTGCTGAACTCGGGCCAGCTCAAGGCGGGTGTGCTGCCGGACCCGATGGCTTCTCTGGCGATGAAGCAAGGAGCGGTTAACGTGCTGGACGATACCCGCCACCCAGAATATAGCTGCAGCACCATCGCCTTCCGGAAAGAGGTGATCGACAAGCACCCGGAGGCAGTGCGGGGTTTCCTGGCAGCTATCGAGGAAGCGGTGACGGAGATCAACAAGGATCCGAACCGGTGGAAGACACTGCTCGGTGAGAAGAAGATCATCCCGGCGCCGATCATGGACTCCTTCCAGGTTCCGACGTTTGTCACCGCCGGAGTGCCGAGCGAGAGTCAATACGCAGACGTACTGGCATGGGCCAGGGAAAATGGGCTGGTCAAGAAAGAAGTTCCTTACAGCGTAACAGTGACGGCCAGCTATTTGCCCAAGAAATGATCCAATGCGAGCGGGTGACCTTCGCCTATCCCCAGCGGCCGCCGGTTTTTGAGGATTTTGACTGGCGGGCAGAGCGCGGCGATGCCTGGGCAGTAATCGGCCCATCGGGGTGCGGCAAGTCGACGCTACTGTCGTTGCTGGCGGGGCTGCGCTTTCCCAACCAGGGACGGGTGTGTGTGGATGGCGAGGAACTGAAGCGGCCGCGCCCCTTTACCGGACTGATCATCCAGGATTACGGGTTGCTCCCCTGGGCGACCGTGCGGCAGAACGCCGAGCTGGGGCTGCACTTGCGCGATTTCTACGGGGCAGATGGAGTCCACGCGCCTCGCGAAGCGCGGAGGGCCGGAGCCGAAAGCGCAACAGCCTGGCTGGAACGGCTTGGCCTGAGCGGTCTGGAAGACCAGTATCCCTCGCAACTCTCGGGAGGCCAGCGCCAGCGGACGGCGATCGCGCGGACGCTGGCTTTGAACCCCGACCTGCTTCTCATGGATGAACCCTTCTCCTCTCTGGATGCGCCGACGCGGGATGGTCTGCAGGCACTGATCCTCGATCTATGGGCCGAGAAGAACCTAACCCTAGTCATCGTGACTCATACGATCGAAGAAGCGGCTATCTTGGGGCGAAAGATCCTGCTGTTGAAAACCCCGCCGAACCGTGAAGCGGTGATCATGGAAAACCCCTGGGCAGGCGCGCCTGGCTACCGCGACTCCAGCGAATACCTGGCGCTGTGCCGGGAACTGCGCTCCCGATTGGAGCAGGCATGATTCGACGGAAGAATCTGGTCTGGTCGGGTCTGGCGCTGCTGGCAATCTGGCAGGCATTGAGCTGGCTGGTACACCAGCCGATCCTGCCGGGGCCAGTCGAGGTGGCTGAAGCTTTCTGGCTGGAGCTGGTTCATGGGGACCTGCTGGCGCATTTCGCGGCCAGTCTGTGGCGGGTGGTGGCTTCCACCGCGCTGTCGATCCTCGTGGCGGTTCCGGCCGGGCTTGTGATGGGCCAGTCCAGACGGGTCAACGTGATTTTTTCGCCAGTGGTCTATCTGACCTACCCTGTCCCCAAGGTGGTGCTGGTGCCGGTGGTGCTGCTCTTTTTCGGGATTGGAGACCTGGCGAAAATTATCATCATTTTTCTGGTGCTTTTCTTCCAGATCCTGGTGCTGGTGCGCGACCAGGCGGCGGCACTGCGCCCGGAGCTAATCCAGAGCGTGCGCAGCCTGGGAGCAGGACGGAGGGCGCTGTTCCGCTTCGTGTATCTGCCGGCCTGCGCGCCGGCCATCCTGACCGCGCTGCGCCAGTCAGTGGGGACAGCGGTGGCGGTGCTGTACGTGACCGAGTCTTTCGCCACCCGGCTGGGGCTGGGCTATTACATCAGCCTCAACGCGACCACGCTGGCCAATTACCCGGCGATGTACGCGGGGATCGTGGCGATGGGATTGATGGGATTGGGGATGTACTTCGGGGTAGATGCGCTGGAGAAGAGAATCGCGCCGTGGAACCGGGGGAATTGAGGATTGAAGATTGGTGATTGCTGATTGAAGGTTGAAGATTGCTGATGGTTAAGAAAGGCCGAATAATTACATGAAGAGTGGAATTACCAACCCGGCGAAGATCAGTAGCCCGTACCACAACTCGAGCTGGCCGGTGCCAGCGAGGGCTTTGTTAAGCGGGCGGCCAGTTTCGAGATAAAGGGTTTTGCGCAGGGCGAGGGCCCGGGGGATAGATAGGTAGGTGAGGAGGACCCAAACCGGACCGCTACCGGTGACCCACATGAGGAGAGGGGCCAGGTAGGCCAAGACGATCACGGCGATGTACTCGCGGCGGGTCCATTCTGCGCCAAAGATGACCGCCAGGGTGCGCTTGGCAGTAGCGCGGTCGGTCTCGATGTCGCGCAGGTTGTTGACGATCAAGATGGCGACGGTGAGCAGTCCCATCGGAACTGCGACCCACAGGCTGATCGGGTCAAAGGCGCCGGTGAGGACGAAATAGGTGCCGCAGCAGGCGGCCAGGCCGAAGAAGAGAAAGACAAAGACTTCGCCCAGGCCATGATAGCCGAGGGGATAGGGGCCGCCGGAATAGGCCAGTGCTACCAGGATCGAAAAAACGCCGATTGCGATGACCGGCCAGCCGGCGGTCCAGGCGAGATACACGCCAAGGAGCGCCGCCAGGCCGAAGACGACCAGCATGCCAGCATAAACCTGGCGCTGGGTGAGCAATCCCGCCTGGGTAACGCGCAGCGGGCCAAGGCGGTCGCGGGTGTCGACACCTTTCTGGTAATCGAAGACGTCATTGGCGAAGTTGGCGCCGATCTGGAGGAGCAGGGCGCAGAGCAGGCAGGCCAGGGCGGGGTCAAGGCGAAAATGGCCGTGGTACAGGGCCAACCCAATCGTGGCGATGACCGGAGCGGAGGCGGCCGGCAAGGTGCGCGGGCGGGCGGCGATGATCCAGCGCTGGAGTGAGGTAGGGTGGGGAGCCGGTGGGACGGAGGAGGCAGTCATGGGAAGCCGGGTGAATGGGAGAATTAGGCTGTTTCGATGAATTATAATTGATGTTGCTTGAAAATCACCCGGCGGCCCAAAGCTGACCGGCAACCAACAAGGTGCATTGATGAAACGTTTTTTGCTAATCTCCTGGCTGGCAGTCAGCCTGCTCAAGCCCGATCTCGCAGCATTTTCGGCAGGGCCAGTCCGGGCGAAGGACCTTAACGATAACCCGGCTGAGCCGTATGGGGGCGAGCCGCTATGCCCGCCAGGGGTTTATCCCCTGGCGCGGAGTTCGCAGCAGGCGGCCAACTGCCTGGCCCTGGGACCGGCCCAAGTGCTGACCGACATGGCGAAGATCGGCCTGACCATCCCGCCGCGCTCGCTGCCGGCAACCAAACCGGACCCGGCGCTGGTCACGGCGCCGATCCATTACGCGAAGGTGAGCATCGACCGCAAGGAAGCGGCACCATTGTTCGCCACTTTGGATGAAGCTGTGACGGCGACTTCTCCATCCAGCTTTATCTCAGCGGGGAGGATCCGCTGGGTTTCGTATATCGACCGGCAGGACGTGAACGGTGGGCATTATCTCAAGCTGCCATCGGGGGCATGGATCCGGGCCAGTCCCGGCTCGTATTCGTATTTCCAGGGGTTGGTGTTCAGCCAGACACCGCGCAACGGCTTCGGCTGGATCCTCGGGCCGGATACCCCGGTGATGAGCGTGCCGGGCTACAACTCACCGAAAACTGGCCGGGTTTTGCAGCGCTATAACCTGGTGCAGGTGTACGCGATCGAAAAGGTGGATCAGGCCAACTGGGCGATGATCGGCGTCAACGAGTGGGTGGAAGACCGCCTTATCGGGCGGGTGACCCCCAATCCCAGGCCGCCGGCAGGTGTGGACAGGGATCGCTGGATCGAGGTCAACCTGGAGGAGCAGAGCATCGCGGTGTACGACCACAACCAACTGGTGTATGCTTCGCTGGTTTCGAGCGGGATTGAACCGTTCTACACGCGGCCGGGCCTGTTCCACGTATATAAGAAGAAAGAACTGGAGACCATGTCGGGGGCGTTCGAGGCAGACCGCTCGGATTATTATTACCTGGAGGACGTGCCCTGGACGATGTACTTCGATGAGGCACGCGCGTTGCACGGAGCTTACTGGCACAACTTCTTCGGTTATCCGACCTCGCATGGCTGCGTAAACCTTGCCCCTGGGGATGCGCACTGGATTTTCAACTGGGCGCAGAATGGGGAATGGGTCTACGTGTGGGATCCATCCGGGCAGACGCCGACTGACCCGAAGTACTATGGGGCGGGTGGGGCATAAATTCCTTCATCGTGTATCGAATATTACATAAGATCATGAAAGTTCCTTCTCAGCTCCCTTCTGAATCCTCAGTCCAGGCGTTGCCGGGAAAAAACAAGGAAATCACCGTCCCTTTTTGGCGGCAGGACTGGTTTCACATGACCCTGCTGATCACCATCGCTGTGGCGGCCGGTTTTCTCCTGGTGACCCAGTACGGGGAATCGGTGGACGAGGAACCGAGGATCCAATACGGCGCCCAGTCCTTACAGGCGTACACGAGTCCCGTGCAAAACCTGGAAGACGAGAAAGGCGCTTTCTATAGCATGCTCGCCTATTATGGCGCCCAGCACCTTCAATACTATATTCCTGGATGGAAATTCATCGACGGCTGGCATTTCATGAATTTCCTGGCCTTTGTTATCAGCATTTTTTTCTTCTACCGGTTGAGCCGGCGGCTGATCCATCCAGTTCCGGCCCTGGCATCTACCCTTCTATTCGCCACGCAGCCGGTGATCTGGGGCCACGCTTTCATCAACCCGAAAGATATCCCCTTCATGGCGTTTTTCCTGGGTAGCGTGACCCTGGGCCTGGAGATGGCGGATCACGCGCTTCGAGCGATTGCAGCGCCTTCGTTCGCGAAGACCGCAGGCTACCGGCTGCGTTTCGCGGCCCAGCCGCTGTTCTGGCTGGCGGGCCTGTTCCTGGGGTTTGCCAGCGCAATCCGCAGCCTGGGCATTGCTTCGGGGCTTCTGGTGCTCGTCTATTTCCTGGCCAAGTCTGGACGAAAGGGTATCGGCCGGGCACTGCCATACCTACTGGTATACGGGCTGGTGGGTATTCTGACAACCTTCCTCTTGTGGCCGTACCTATGGTCGAACCCGGTAGGCAATTTTGCGGCTTCGCTTTCTAAAGAATCGGACTATCCCTGGATTGGCGACACCCTTTTTGGGGGAGTTCTGTTTGATAATGCGAACATACCGATCAGCTACATCCCTACTCTGTTATGCCTGCAATTTACCGAGCCGGCCCTGTTTTTGTTCGCGATTGGACTTGGGCTGGCAGTGGTTTCGGTATGGAAGAAAGCTGACCAGAGGCCGGACCTGCTGGCGCTGGGAGCCTGGGTGGTCGCCCCCGTCGCAGCGGCTATCCTGCTCCATTCGACGATCTACAATAATTTTCGCCAATTCTTGTTCATCGTTCCGCCGCTCTTCGTCGTCGTTGGCCTGGCGCTGCAGTTTATCTCAGAAAAGTTAAAACACAGGGCAATCCTGTTTATCCCGCTGGTTGTTCTGGCGCTCTTGCCGGGGGTGTATTGGGACATCCACCTGCACCCATATCAATATATATATTACAACAGCCTCACAGGTGGGGTTAGCGGCGCGTTCAATAAATATGAAAGCGATTATTGGACGACCAGCAACAAAGAAGTCATCGAATACCTCAACCATATCGCACCGCCCAACTCAACCGTATACTTCTGGAGCAACAATAGTACGGCCAAACAGTACGCGCGCCCCGATTTAAAGCTGGTAGAGAATAAGGCAAAGATTCTCTCCCAGAACAGGCCCGCTGGATATATTGTCCTGTTGGGTACACGCCCGAGCAACCAGAGGTTATTCCCGAATTCTCCAACCATTCACCAGATTTCCCGGGATGGCAACCTGCTGGCATTGATCAAGGCGATTAAGCCTGGAGATCTCACCGGGCTACAGTAAAAAATCGACAATGAGGATTTGTAGACAAAAACCGACCGCTCCTCCCACGAGGGGAAATTCTTACCGGTAGATTGGATGGGAAGATGGCTGAGACACAAGAAATAGGGGGAGATGTAGCCTCGAAGGCCCAGGAATATCCGAACGAGGGCTGGATCCTTGCGGCGACCATCCTGGTTTCGAGTATGGCGTTCATCGATGGATCGGCGCTCAACGTGGCGCTGCCTGTGATCCAAACCAGCCTGAACGCCAGTGGGGCGCAGCTTTTGTGGGTGATCAACGCCTATCTGCTCATGCTGGCTTCCCTGATCCTGGTCGGCGGGTCGCTGGGCGACCGGTTGGGACGCAGGAAAGTCTTTATGGCGGGGAGCGCCCTGTTTATCCTGGCTTCACTTGCCTGCGGGATTTCTCCATCGATCGAAAGGCTGATTGGGGCGCGGGTGATCCAGGGAATCGGGGGGGCGATGATGATTCCAGGCAGCCTGGCGATCATCTCAGCGTCGCTGGCGCCAAACCGGCGAGGAAAAGGGATCGGCACCTGGTCGGCAGCGACGACCCTGGTCATGGTGGCCGGGCCTGTGCTGGGCGGTTTCCTGGCGGATCACGGGTTGTGGCGGGGGGTATTTCTGATCAACCTCCCGCTTGGGATCGCCGCGTTAATCATCCTGGCTACCAAGGTCCCGGAGAGCCGGGATGAGACGGTAAAAGGGCGGCTCGACCTGGGCAGCTTCCTGCTAAATGTCGTTGGACTGGGAAGCCTGACCTACGGGTTTATCTCCGCGCCGGACCTGGGTTTCAGCGATACGCGGGTATGGGGTACCCTGACGGTCGGGATCTTTTGCCTGCTGGTATTTATCTGGTGGGAATCACAGGTCAAAAACCCGATGCTGCCGCTGGAGTTATTTCGCTCGCGGACCTTCAGCGGGACCAACCTGCTGACGCTGTTTCTTTACGGTGCGCTGGCGGTGATGAGCTTTTTCCTGTCGCTCAACCTGATCCAGGTGCAGGGGTATTCGAAAACACAGGCGGGGTTGGCCTTTCTACCCTTCGTCGTCCTCCTCACCCTGCTGTCACGCTGGGCCGGCGGGCTGGTCGACCGGAGCGGACCACGCCTGCCGCTGATTCTCGGACCGACGATCGTGGGCCTGGGCTTTCTCTGGACAGCATTTACCGGAGTGACACCCGGCCCTCAGGCATACTGGACCACATTTTTCCCGGGAATGACCCTGGTTGGCGTGGGGATGGGGCTCGTGGTCGCGCCTTTAACCACTTCCGTGATGGGATCGGTGCCCAATCATTATTCGGGAACGGCTTCGGGGGTCAATAATGCCGTCTCGCGGACGGCGGGCGTGCTGGCGATTGCGATCATCGGCGCACTAGCGTTGATTCTGTTTTCGAACACCCTTCAGTCACAGGCCTCTCCGCTTCACCTGCCGCCCCAGGCTCAAAGCGATCTGCAGCGCGAGGCGAAGAATCTGGCCGGGGCACAACCACCAGCCAGCGTGGGCAAGCAGAACAGGCAAGCAGTGGAAAAGGCGATTAAGATCTCCTTCACGGAAGCGTTCAAGATCGTATTTATCGTCAACGCGGTGCTGGCATTCCTTAGCGCGCTGATGGCTTTTTTCCTGGTGGAGAACGATTACCGGCGGAGCGCTGAGCGCTGAGAATTTACCACAACCCAGTGCTGGCGTCTAGGGCCAGGGAGAATATGGAGATCTCAGAGAGAAACAGAGAAATTGTAATGTTGTAAAGCCTTCACGGCTTTAGGGTTAAGGTGAGGCTGGAAAGGGCAATATCTCCGGGGATGCCGTCGTCGGGCTGGCGGATCACCAGGCGGATGCTGGTCTTCTGTTTTACGGAGTAAGGGATTTCGGCGCTGAAGGGCTGGTAGCTGCCATTCGTAGAGGGGGGGGCAATCTGGCGGGAGCCAACCACCTGCCCTTTTTCATCGAAGAGCTCAAAGACAATAGGGTTGGCGTTCAGAGCGCGCATGCGCCCCTGGACGCTGACGGCGCCGCCGGAAATCACGTCATCTGGCCTGGGTGAAGTGACGTAAAATGGTTCCTGGAAATCGTCGACCGGGTTAATCTCAGCATCGCCCAGGGAGAGGAGAATGAGGCGGACGCTAGTTTTGGCGACTGGCCGCCCGCGGGGATCAAAGACGCTGACCTGCAAGCGGGCTGCTTCGGCTACGCCGGGGATCTCGAACGCGAGATCGGGACCAATCCCAAAGCGGGTCCCAGGTGGCATGTTGTAGCGCTCGATTTCGCGGACCAGCACCCGCCCATCTTCCCCAATCAGCTCAATGCGGACCACGCCGCCGGCTCCGGGGATGACCTGAGCCAGGAGCGTGATGGGTGAGGTGACCCTGGATAGCGGACCAGGGTGGGTGATATATAAGTAAGATAACGGAACGGAAGGGGTAGGGCTGGGCTTGCGAGTGGGGGTCTCATGAGCAGCCAGCAAGGTGGCGATATATTCTTCGGGGATGGGTGTACCGGTCGGGTTCAGATCCTGAGTAGGGGAATCGACCGGCTGGGGAGTGCTGGTTTCAGATACGGCCGGGGAGGCAGCCGGGGTTGAATCCTGGCCGGCCTGCTGGGCAGGCAGGGTTACAGTGGGTGTATCCGCCTGTGGGGTTGGTGAATTAACGGGTGTAGACGGGGAAATTGCGCACGCCGCCAGGAGGGCAGCGGCCAGGCAAAGCGTCCAGGTTTGCTTCTTGAGCAGGCCCGCAGGAGTTGGAACGGATCGCATTCAGGCCGGGGTGTATTTTTTGATCGTTTCGAGGAGCTTGTTCAGACTGACCGGTTTGTTCAGGTAGTCCTGTCCCCCGGCAGCCAACACCTTTTCCTCATCATCCAGGGCGGCTCCCGCGGAGAGGATCACGACCGGAGTTTCCGCGGTCTCCGGCGAGGAGCGCAGGATCGAAAGAGCCTCCAGACCGTCGAGATCCGGCATCATCATATCCATCACGATCAGGTCGGGTTTCTGTTCCGCGGCCATAGCGATTGCTGGACGGGCGGTAGCCATCAAAATCGGTTGGTGGCCGAGGATCTCTGCCGCTTTCCCCAATATTTCGAGCGTGATTAGATCGTCATCAATAAAGAGAATCCGAGCCATGGTCGATTCCTTATCGTTCGGTGAAGTACCCTGGAGCCAGACCGGCTGGCTCCAAGGCCGGCCATTTAAGAAAAATTGTTACAACCCGTAGATTTTCGAGTACTTGTTGCGCAGGTAGCGCAGGTAAGGCTGAGGATCGATTTTTGACCCGGTGGCGCGCAGGACCAGCTCCTGGGATTCATACTTCGCCCCGTGACGGTGGACCTTCTGGCGCAGCCATTGGAGGAGGGTTGAGAACTCGCCTTTGCTGAGCTGGTCAGGCAGATCGGGATGTTCCTGGAGGATCTTTTCCCAAAGCTGGACGGAGATCAGGTTGCCGAGCGCATAGGTTGGGAAATAGCCGATCATACCACCTGACCAGTGAACATCCTGGAGGACACCGAGCGCGTCGTTCGGTGGGGTAAGACCCAGATACTCCTTGAAAAGTTCATTCCAGGCCTGGGGGAGGTCTTTGACCGCCAGGGTTCCATCCATCAGGGCGATCTCGAGCTCGAGACGGAGCATGATGTGCAGGTTGTAGGTCGCCTCATCGGCTTCAACCCGGATTAAGGAAGGCTCAACTTTGTTGATCCCTTTATAGAAGGTATCCAGATCGACATTGCCGACCTGCTCCGGGAAGAGGGATTGGAAGTGGGGATAATAACCGGTCCAGAACTCGCGTGAGCGGCCAACCAGGTTTTCCCACAGGCGCGACTGGCTCTCGTGGACGGCCAGCGAAGTGGCTCCACCCATGATGGAGCGCTTATAAGCGGGGTCGATGCCTAGATCGTAGAGAGCGTGGCCGCACTCGTGCATGGTGCCAAACATTGCCGATGCGACCCGGTTGGTTTCGAAGCGTGTGGTGATGCGCACGTCGTCCATCCCGGCGCCTTGCGTGAAGGGATGCACCGAGCGGTCCAACCGGCCATGATTCCAGTCGTAGCCAAAGCAGGTGATCACGTCCACACCGAAATCCCACTGCGTCTGTTCGGGATATTCCAGGAGGAGGAAATCGTTGCGGACCGGCCTGGCGGCGGTGATGGCGCGGATCAGCTCGACCTGCTGCGCCCGAAGGGTATTGAAGATCTGCTGGACTTCCGCAGTTTTTAACCCCGGCTCGAAATCGTCCAGAAGCGGGTCATAGACATGGGCGTAGGGCGCAAAAAAGGAAGCGTACTGGCGGCGCAACTCGACAACCCGCTCCAGATGAGGTCGGAAGAGGGCGAAATCCGACTTCGCCCGCGCCTGCTCCCAGACCGGTTGAGCGACCGCAGTCACCTGAGAAAACTCGGCGACGTAGGACGCGGGTACACGGGTGCGTTTTTGAAACTCGCGGTCCACCAGGCGGATCAGGCGCGCATCGTCCGCATCGGGGTCCATCTGAACGGCGAGCGGACGGAGATCCTCCAGAAGGTGGCCCATTTCGTCGGAGGTAAAGAGGCGGTGGGCCATGGCGGAAAGGGTGCCGGACTGATAGCCGCGTCCCTCAGCCGCGCCGCGTGGCATCACCACCTGCTGGTCCCAACTAAGCAGCCCGGTGACTTCGTTTAGCGCTTCAATCTCAGAAACAATTTCTTTCAGGTGTGCCAGTTTATCCATGTATCAGGCAACCTTCCAGCGCAAGGTATCGCCAGACAACGCCGCAACCACTTCACTGGCGATATCCGCGGCGGCGCGGACCTGAGCTTCAAACGTCTGTGCGCCGATATGGGGAGTGCATACGACGTGGGGATGCTTGACGAGGGGAATATCGCCAGGGGGCTCAGCGGCGAACACGTCCAGTGCGGCCCCGGCTACCTTGCCGGATTCAAGGGCTTCGAGCAAAGCAGCTTCATCGATCACCCCACCGCGGGCCGCGCAGATAATACGCACGCCGTCTTTCATTTTTCCGAAAGCCTCGCGGTTGAGCATCCCGCGGGTATCGGGAGTGAGGGGAATGTGCTGGCTGATCAGGTCGGAGCGGGCATAGAGTTCATCGAGGCTGACCGGTTCAGCGCCTCGCGAGCGAATATCGTCTACAGGGATCAATGGATCGTAGGCGATAATGGTCATGTCGAAGGCCGAAGCGCGGCGAGCGACCGCGGAACCGATTCGCCCATAACCGATGATACCCAGAGTCTTATTCCACAGCTCGGCGCCTTCCATTTCTTTCTTGAGCCACTTGTTATTCTTCATCCCGGCGTCGGCGCGAGGGATCTCGCGGACGAGGGAAAGCATGAGGCCCATGGTCAGCTCGGCGACGGCCAGGGTGGTCGCCAGGGGCGAGTTGACCACGGTGACTTTGCGCTCTTTCGCCGCGTTCAGGTCGATATTATCCACACCCACGCCGGCGCGGCCAACCACCTTCAGCTTTTTGCCCGCGTCGAATACGGCCGGGGTCACCTTGGTCCGGCCGCGGACGATGATGGCGTCGTAGTCGCCGACGACCTGCAGCAGCTCATCGGCGCTGATGCCAGACCGGTCGTCGACCTGAGCTGATTTGCGCAGAATCGCCTGACCATTCTCTTCCAGTCCGTCAGTAAGCAAGACTTTCCAATCACTCATTGGAGCATCTCCTTTTGGGGATCAAACAGGATTTTTGGAACCACTTGCTTTCACACGCAGAGATTGGGAAACCACCCTGCTAAATTGTACCTCATTTTAGCCAGCTCAGTATATGATCGTCAGAGGAACCGGGGTAAATACCAGGAGGAAAACGATCAGGGCGGCCACCGCCAGGGCCTTGCGGGGCGGATCGAGCTCGGTGATCTGGTCGAGCGGCTCGGCATACGAGCGGCCGACGAGGAAAAAGATGAGAGCGGCCCACAGCCACCAGCCCTGCCAGGCAAACCCCAGGATCACCAGGGCGACGAGGATGAAGGGAAGGATGCGGCGGGCTTTCTTTGCGCCAAAGAGAACATAGAGCATGTGGCCGCCGTCTAACTGGCCGGCGGGGATCAGGTTCAATGCGGTGACGAGGAGTCCGGCCCAGGCAGCCCAGGCAACCGGGTGGAGGAGCACATCGTGGCCGCCTAATGGGAAGGGATGACCAGTAAAGATATAGCGCAGCCAGTAAAGCACAGGAGAGACGCCACCATAGCTGGCCGGAGCGGGGAGCAGTTGGCCAAAGACGACATACTTGGCGAGCAGATAAATGATCGAGTTGCCTTCCATCTGCATTCCCGTCCCGGGAACAAAGGTAGACGGCAACGGTTCGACTTTCGAAAGGATTAAACCGAGGAGAAGGATGGGAATGGCGACGATAAACCCGGCCAGCGGGCCCGCCGCGCCGATATCGAGCAGAACGCGCCGGTTCTTGGGCGGCTCTTTCATGTTAATTACCGCCCCCATCGTCCCAAACTCGCTGACCGGGAAGGGAAGGGGAATGAAGTAGGGCAGGGAGAGGTTGGTGCCGTGAGCGCGGCCGGCGAGATAATGGCCGAACTCGTGAGCGAGAAGAATGCCGAGCAGGCTGGCAGCAAAGGGCCAGCCATGGAGAATATTGACCAACCCTGCCATGAGAAGCGTGGTGAGATCTTCCGAGGCGACGTTGCGGTACATCAGGTCCAGAATGGAGCCAGTGTATAGAACGCTGAGCAGCGTTGCGCCGAGGAGGACGAGGTTAACCAGGGGGTTCCCGGGGCGGCTCTCCGGCCGACCGGTGACGAGAATGACGGCCTGTTTTTCGCCTTCTTTGCGGAAGAGAGGGGTGACTCCCAGCGGTTTGAGCTGGGCAGCGAGAGCATCGTAGGCGGCCTGGCTGTCATCCGAATAGAGGTGGCCGGTGTATGAAACGATATAGCCGCGCTTGGGATCGCCGAGGTTGACTGATTCAATTGAAAAATAACGCCCGACCAGGGTGTCATACGTTGTGGTACTTGAGGGGGTTGAAATTATATTTTCCATATCCTTTGACAATTCAAGAATAATTCAATAGAGGCGGGAGTGGATGGGTGTCGAACCCACCGCGGCCCGCAACGCGACCCGCCGCCGATTTTGAAGACCGGGAAGCCCACCGGGACCTTTCCACTCCCGGGTTAAGCATACTCCAAGGGCGGCGGAGCGTAAAGAGTTTGCCAATTTGCCACAGGTCAGTACGGGCGGGCGGTTTTTGGATCTGGAGAGAAGGAACCCAGGCCCATTTCTTCAATCGCATGCAGTTTCCACTGGCCGCCAACCTGGTTCATCACCAGGCGCTGGAGGATATCGATCTGGCCAGATGGATCCATCTCGTCGGGTTGAAGGTCTGGCTTGCGGTGGTTGGGGTAGGTGATTTCGGCAAAGGCCTGGCCCTGGGTGACATACAATCCTTCCAGGGTATAGGAGGGGGCACCCTGATGGGAGGGGGGGGCCCAATCCTGCTGCAAAGCCTGGAGCGCCTGGGAATGGTGGAGAATCTCACCGGCGATTGTTTTATAAGAAAATTCGGGTAGAAAAAGGTCTCCGGTTTCGGGCAGGGCCAGCCTGGAAAGAGCCTGAAGGTAGCGCTCAACGACCTGGCGAACGGCTGCCTTGAACTCGGGATCTCTGGGATCGTTTGGTTCCATAAGATTTTGATCTATCACTCGCTTATGATCGAACATATTTAGACAATTATTCTATATTTTACCGTAAAAGGCAAGCATCCTTGGAGCGCAGCCTGCTTTCAACAAATAGAGCCGCCCCTGAAATCACGGGGCGGCTCATTTTTTTCGAGAAAATTCATCCCCTAAATACCATCCGGATGAATGCCAGCTCCCTGGCGGGTAGAGAATGGATCACCTCCCTTCTGAGGTAGTTTCAACCGCGAAACCGAAACACCTTCCTCCGTCCAAGGTCATTTGACTGTCCATTCATCAGCCTCCTTTTCCCTAAACAATTATATTTTGATTGTAAGTTTCAATGGATTCCCCCAAAACCATTATAGCGCACTATCGTTAAGGGGTGCAATAAACAGGGCGTTAACGAATTGAATTTGAATGTAAACGATGTTGTCCGAGTTAAATTCTACGCGGTAGATTTTCATGAAAAAAAGGTGACATCAAACTCTTGTATTTTTGGAAGACTGTACTATACTACGAGGCTGATTTGGCAAAAAACGAATTCTAAGACCGTTGGAGGACGATAGTAGTAAAAATGGACGAGATTTCCCTATTAGATGGAGAACAAGAAGAAAGCGATAAACCTCCCTCTAGTTGCCCGCGACCGGCAAGACCGCTGCGGGTGGCTGTCATCGCGAATGTCAAGGGAGAAACGGCGGTTCCCAATCATGGCCCAGAAGATGCCGGCGCGGAATTTGACCGAAAGGAAACGATCCAGGCGATCAGGTCTGCGATTGAATCAGACGGTCATTCAACGGTTTTCCTCTCTGCCGATACCAATTTACCATTTACATTACGAGATGCACGCCCAGACATCTGCTTTAACATTGCCGAGGGTATGGGCGGCGACTCGCGCGAGGCGCAGGTCCCTGCGCTGCTGGAATTAATGAAAATCCCCTATACCGCGTCGCGGGTGTTGGCCAACGCGATCGCGTTGGACAAGACCATGACCAAGCGCGTCTGGCGGGACAAGGGGCTACCGGTCGCGGAATTTCAGGAGTTTCGCGATAGCTGCGAGCCACTTTCCCCGGCGCTGACTTTTCCACTGTTCGTTAAGCCAGCCTGCGAGGGAACGGGAATGGGGATGGATGGCAAGGCGATCGTCCGCAATGAAAAAGAGCTGCACAAGCGGGTGGCCTGGGTGATCGGCAAGTACCGGCAACCGGCCCTGGTCGAGGATTATCTACCCGGACGGGAGTTCACCGTCGGTGTGCTGGGCCGGAATGGTGCAGGCAGGTACCAACCGCGGCCCGAGCTGTACGGTAAAGATGGATATCACCGCTTCCCCGTGCTCGAAGTGGACACGGCTAACTCGGTGACCCCAGGTGTGTACGGGCACGACGCAAAGTCGCTGGGGTTCGATGAGGCGGGAGTCCCCGGGTTTATCTGCCCGGCGAAAATCTCACCTGAGCTGGCGCGCAGCCTGCAAGACCTGGCCATCCGGGCTCACGAAGCGATCGGAGCGCTGGACGTCTCGCGGATCGACATGCGCATGGATGCATTCGGACAGCCGCGCTTGATGGAGATCAACAGCCTGCCAGGGCTGACCCCGGATTTCAGCGACCTGTGCGTGCTGGCCAAAGCGGATGGGATCAGCTACCGGGAATTGATCCTTGAAATTCTGTACCTGGGCGCATCCCGGTACGGGTTGGTAACGCTGAAGGCGCCCAGGGCGGTGCGGTCGTATACGATGGTCGGTCTGAACCGGGTCGTGCACCGGCCCAGCCCGGTGGTGTATGAGAAGAATCAATAAGAAAGATCAAAAAACCGCGCGAGCCTTCGCGCGGTTTTTTAGACCATTTTGGCTAGAACAAGAATGGCGCCACTGCCTGTAACAAGGGAAAGGCGGCGAGGAAAACGAAGCCCATCATTACGCCGAGGAGGAATCCGGCGAGAACATCAGAGAGGTAATGGACGCCCATGACCACGCGCGCTGCGCTGACCAACGGAGCCCAGATCAGGAGAACGAGGCCAAACCAGGGCGGGCCGAGCCCCAGGCCGAGCACCATCAGCATGGCCGCGCGAGCGGCGTGACCCGAGGGAAAGGAGTGGGGATCGTGGTTGCGGTAGATGGCGCCCCACTCTCCTTCCGGACGGCGACGGCGCACGCTGAACTTGATCACCTGGACCACGACCGCGAGAACGAAGATGCCGATGATGAGGAAAGCGGAGCGAGTATGCCAGTCCGGGCTGCCGAACAACCAGACCAGGCCGAGACCTGCCCCCCAGAACCAGGAATCGCCGGAATGAGCGAGGAACGCTGCCCAGGGCCGCCAAGGAGATTCAAGCGGGACCAGACGCAGACGGTAGGAAAGCCGGTCGTCTAACTCGAGGATGGGTTTCAGTCTCATGCATTCTTCTTGTGTGTAAAATCAAGTCATTATAATCTATTCGCAGAATCTAGAACCGGATTATTACTCCGATCAAAAAGACCGTTTGAATCCCCGGTATCTGTCCCAAGTCTGGTAGGTTTTGAAAAAAGAACAAGCTCGCAGTAAGATAGATTCGCCAAAATCATTCTTTCAAGCGAGCTTGCCATGTCCATTGTCCTCCTGCAACTGCCTGAAGTCAAGTACTGCCAATCGGAA
>DATKLX010000219.1:0-3739 GCA_035542155.1 Anaerolineaceae bacterium | reverse complement strand
ATTGCTTCCTGCATGGTATCATTAGTCTCCTGGTTGGGTATATCGGCTGTCTGTTCACAACTCCAATATACTCAACCAGGTCCTTTTTGTGCGGTTTTTCTGCCTCCATTTCTTACTTTTCTAATTCATTCTTCAGAGCTGCCTAATTCTCATCCTCTTAACATAAGATATGAAAGGAGGAAACGATTTAATACTTGATTTTCGACCCCGGTTTGTGATAGTATATAGAGACAACCTGTTCAGACAACCTTGTCAACTAATTTCGAGGTTTCGGGGATGCCTGGATTTTTCCAGATCGACCCCTATGATATCCGGTCAGTATTTTATCGTTCGACGGAGGGAATAAAATGGTAGTCATTCACCCATCCGAAGTAAAGAACCAAGGGGTCATCGAGCCGCTCGAAATCACCAAAGAGGCCAACTTCGCGGGCGTCGTAGATCGGGATATCGTCGTGCGCGATGGGGGAACGCTCTACCTGTTTGGCACTCTTTCGAAGGACCTGGCGGTTCAACCTGGTGGAAAGGCCATCGTTTTTGGGACGGTCATGGGAGATGCCTGGAACTGGGGCGGTGATCTGGAAATTTATGGGACCGTTCAGGGAAGGCTGATTCGCCAGGCAGGAAAAACCCAGATGGGTCGATATTCTCGGGTGGGCCACCAATAGCCTCTGGTGAGAAAATACCGGCTTTCCTTTTTTAAGAGGCAACCCTAGGTTCTTTGGGATCTAGCGTGGTCGAAAGAGAGAAGATGTGAGGGTGCACCCCCACATCTTCTCTCTTCTACGGCGATTCCCAATGAGACCAACCCTAACCGATCAGGATGAAAAAGTCAAGGTAGGGAAATTACCTGTGTTTTCAGGATCGAAATTAGGGAAAGTCCCCATTGAACGTATACCAAACTTCATTATAATTACAATCAGTAGTACAGGGGGCAATGATTAAACGACTTCTTTTGGATGGCCTGGCAAAAAGGGTGGATAGCCGGCCGTTCAATATTTTAACGCCCAGAATTGGTTCAGTGGGATTTCCCGTGATGGATCATCCCACGGGGATGCCTGAGGAACCGGTTTATTATTATGAAAGATGGAATTACCTGTTAATCAGGGGGAAATAATTCCAGGCGTTGGGAGTAAACGGGATAGGCGTAGGAGTCCGGGTAGGCGTAGGAGTGGGGGTGGGGGGCACGTAGGTGGGATGCAGCCACCCGTATACCGGGCCGTTATTGCCCACAACGATCCAGTTGGATACGCTCAGGGTGGACTGGCCATTATACGAGTAATTCTGCTCCATCACCAGGATGCTGCCGTTACCGGATCCGTTGACGTTTGAAGAAATCACCACGGAGGTATGCCCGTAAGTACAATAATAACAATAGCTGAGCACATCTCCCGGAACCGGGGCTTTTCCCGCTGTCCCATTGGTGATCTTCTGCAGCTTTGAGCCCGAATAATTATTGACGATCCCATTGCCATTCGCCGGATAAGGTGGAACCCCATATGCCAGGTACATAAACCGCAGGGAGAGCTCGACACATTCCCATTCGTAGGCAGGAAAAGCATTCTTATAGAAGTAGACGAGCACATCCGGGCCTTCGTAATAAGCGGGTCGTGGCCCACAGGCGGTGACGTTGCGATAAGATGTCCCCAGTTTGTACGCGGCGTAGTGATAGGGGTTCGCATACGAATCCCACTGGTAATGGTTATTATCGCAGGTACCGCTCCACCAGGAGGGCGTGGGGAGGTCAGCAGCGGTGCCAGCCGTCAGGGATTGTGGATCTGAGAGCGCCGGGTGGGCTGCGAACCGGCGGGCTATGGCGCTCGTCGAAGGGGCATCCAGGTTCGAGCTGCTGAGGTTCAATTGGGCCGGTCCAGGAGCTATTTTCAAAGGAGAAAAAGGCTGGACCACGCGCAGGATCCACAGCCGGTCTCCGGCGATAACCAGCCATTCAGTCAGGCGAACAGAGTACGAACTGGATCCTGGCATGTTGAGAAGGCTGACCTGGCTCTCTACAGAATGGCCAAAGAGCTGAGCAACCGGACCGGGCATCGGATAGCTGCCCTGAGACCGGCGCGTCTGGAAAAGCAGGGAGCGAAGGTCCTCTGCACGGGTGGCGGAAGTGATGGTCGGAAATATCTCGCTCGGCGCGCTCGACCCGAAGGGAATCGCCGTGATCGAGAAGGATCCCTCTCCGGGGGTAGATGGCTGGGTGTATGCGTGCTGGACCGGCTGCCCCGGATCCGGCCAGATCCAATGCGCAGGAGCGGCTCCCGGGGGAAAACAGCCTTCCAGGCTGACCCCATCGATGGTGAAGGCGAGGCCGGTCTCATCCGGCCCAGGGCACGAGCTGGTCGCGCTTTGGGCCGGGCTTCCCAGGCAGAGCACCGCAAGAATCAAGGTCACAATAACCGGGCGGACGAACCTGTTCATACGCGTTCCATCCTGACAAACCAATATTTGATGGCGCATTCGGGTGCAACATTTATTCCTACGTCAGTTCGGGATAACTGGTGTTCTGAGGGGTTCTCCCTAGCCCGAATTCGCGTTATTCCTGGAAAGAGGCTACCTGGGCGTTGCGATCCAGATCCCTGACCCGGCAAAGATAGCGGACGGCGCGCTCGTGCAGCGCGAGAGGATACTCGAACCCCAAAGCCTGGCCGACCTCTTGGGCCACTTTCTGGAAAAGGTCGATGGTGCGGAACATGGCAGCCCAGTTCTCCTCCAATCCAGCGCCGGCGTAGGTACCCTCCAGCTCCGCCCACAGCTCCCGGCGCAGCCATTTCTTTAAACCCCGCCCCCAGTGCCCCGTTTTGACCGGCCAGCCCTGTT
This sequence comes from Anaerolineaceae bacterium, assembly GCA_035542155.1. Lineage (GTDB taxonomy): Bacteria > Chloroflexota > Anaerolineae > Anaerolineales > Anaerolineaceae > DATKLX01. Next base: position 913 of record DATKLX010000219.1, on the reverse strand, counting down.
CGATCTCCACCAGCCATTCCATCATCGGGAGGAGATGATCTTCTTTCAAGGAGATGTCCAGGTGGTGCCTGGCCGGCAGGAGGTCGTCGCGCCAGAGGTATTTGGCCAGGTAGGTCGCCTCGTGGAAGAAAATCTCGATCCCTTCCAGGTATTCGCTTTCCGTTGGAGGCATGGGAATATACGCCCGGTGGCTGGGCGCGGCCATTCCCCTGGTGAGGCGGTCTTTGTCCAGCAAAACGATGTACCCCGGCTCGAGATCCGGCGGCAAAACGGGCGCCGCCGCCAGGCCGCAGAGATACTCCGGGTGGATCAGGGTGAAATCGATCTTCAGCCCATCTTCATATTGAGTGATATAGGCGAACTTTTCGACCCCATTCAGCCGCTGGATGGGGTCGCGGTACAGGACCAGCACCCGCCCAAAATCCTCCAGCCAGCCCCGGTCCTGAAAATAGGGTCGGATATCGTTCACCGCGACGATCACATCGTAATCGGAGAAGGCGTCCACCGGCGCGGTTGGGTTGGTGCGCGAGCTGGTCAAGACCATCGCGCGGACATCCTCTCTGGCCGCGCCCCAAGCGACGAGTTGGTCCAGGACCTGCTTATCTTTCTCTGCGGCGTTCATCTCCATTACTGATTCTCCCCAAGGGATGGTATAGATCCATTATAGCGAGAACCGATTCGGATTTTTCGATTTTCCCCGAAAAGAACATCAGCGGATTCTCTACGAGAATCAGGATACCACATTGGGCACCAAAAAAACACTCGTCATTTTGTATCTGTCCCAAGTCTGGTAGGTTTTGAAAAAAGAACAAGCTCGCAGTAAGATAGATTCGCCAAAATCATTCTTACAAGCGAGCTTGCCATGTCCATTGTCCTCCTGCAACTGCCTGAAGTCAAGTACTGCCAATCGGAA
>DATKLX010000218.1:0-35544 GCA_035542155.1 Anaerolineaceae bacterium | reverse complement strand
AGCGACGAAATCCTGCCTGGCCGACCAGCTTTCGCAAGAAAAACCGCCGGTCTTGTTGTTTACCGCCAGCCACGGGCTCGGCTTCAGCGCCATAACGCCTGACCAGCCGCGCTTGCAAGGCGCCCTCATCACCCAGGACTGGAAAACGGACCATCCGGCCACGAGAAGCGACTTCTTCTGCGCGGACGATCTTCTGTCGCTGCCGAAAATGAACGTGCGCGGGATGGTCCATTTTGCCTTCGCCTGTTACAGCGCGGGCGCGCCAAAAAACGACGACTATTCTTATGGCACGCTGCAGCCCATTGCCGACCGGCCGTTTGCCGCCCAATTGCCCGCCCAGATTTTAAAAAATGGCGCTCTGGCCTTCATCGGCCACATCGACCGCGCCTGGGGTTTCTCATTTATCGACCAGAACGACCAACCCATGTTGGAAGGCTACAAGCGGGCCCTGCTTCGGATTTTGAAAGGCAATTATCTCGGGCACGCTTTACGCGACCAGTACGACCGCGGCATTCAACTGTCGGCCGGCTTGATGGAGGATCTTTCCGATATGGAGTGGGGCAAGGAGGTTCTCCCGCTCAGCCTGGCCAACCGCTGGGTCGAACGCAATGATGCCCGCGCCTACTGCCTGATGGGGGACCCGGGGGCCTGCGTGAGGGTTCAGGAAGTTGGGAAGTAAATAGCTTTCACCACAGAGGGCATAGAGCGCTCAGAGGAAAAACAGTCGAAAACCGTGAAAGGCAGTGAGAATCTGTGGTAAATTCACTTCTTAGGAGGTTTTAATGGCAGTCCGGACTTCGGAAGCAATTTGGGAAGGCAGCTTGAGAGAGGGGAAAGGGACGATGAAGCTGGCCAGCGGGACGTACGAAGGGGCCTTTACCTGGTCCTCGCGCTTCGAGGAGGCGCCGGGAACCAACCCCGAGGAGTTGGTCGCCGCGGCGCACGCCGGCTGTTTTTCGATGTCGCTCAGCTCGAACCTGGGTAAGGCCGGGTTCACTCCCCGGCGCATCCACACCACGTCCCAGGTGAAGATCGAATTGGTAGAAGGCAAGAACCGCATCACCCAGATCCATCTCGAAACCGAGGCCAGCGTGCCGGGGATCGACGAGGCCAGGTTCCAGGAGGTTGCGAAATATGCCAAGGAGAACTGCCCGGTCTCGGTGGCCCTCTCCAGCGTACCGATGACCATGAACGCGCGGTTAACCAGTTAGGGCCGCTCGACCCGAATTCCACTTTCCTGTAAAATGGTATAGGCCAGACGGAATCTGTCCTGGCTCTGTACTTCCTGCCTGCTCACGAGCCGACCTGGATGCCTCAACCGCGCGGCCCGCTATTCGCAGGAATCGGCTTGGGGACGACGATCCCGCCCCGGTTCCGTATGCGCGAACGATTGATTTGCAGGGTCAGTTCGATTACAATGCTCTTAACCTTTTCGCGGAAAGTCTGGTTTCGTTTTGCGCCACGTGGGGCGTCTTAAGACGCTGATCTTCTATCATCAACTCGGGTGGAGAGCGCGCCAATGCTCCTGAGGACCAGGCTCTTTGGCAAAACCTACGAATTTCCCGACCTTCGCATCCTGATGGGCAAGGCGAACGAGGAAAAATCGGGCGACCAACTGGCCGGCGTCGCCGCGGATACTGCCGCGGAACGGGCCGCCGCCAGGCTGGTCCTCGCCGAGGTTCCCCTATGGGCGTTGCGCGAGAACCCGGCCGTCCCCTACGACCAGGACGAGGTTACCCGCGTGATCCAGGATGCGGTCAACGAGACGATCTACGCCGAGGTCAAGGACTGGACGGTGGGCGAGTTGCGCGAGTGGATTCTGGCCGATACCACCGGCGGGGAAATGATCCGGCGCATCTCCAACGGGCTGACCGCGGAGATGATCGCTGCGGTGACCAGGCTGATGTCCTTCCTGGACCTGGTCTACGCGGCCAGCAAAATCCACGTCAGCGCGCACTGCAACAACACAGCCGGCCTGGCGGGAACTCTGGCCAGCCGCAACCAGCCCAACCACCCCACCAATTCGTCCGAAGGCATCCGCGCCGAGATCTACGAGGGCCTCTCGTACGGGTCGGGGGATGCGGTGATCGGGATCAACCCGGTCGACGATAGCTACAGCTCAGTGGCGCGCCTGCTGGACATGACCTACGAGATCATCCAGACCTGGCAGATCCCCACCCAGAACTGCGTGCTGGTCCACGTCACCACCCAGATGAAATGTTTGCAATCCGGCTCGCCGGTGGGGCTGATCTTCCAATCCATTTCCGGCTCGCAGAAAGGCAACGACTCCTTCGGCATCTCGGTCGGCATGCTCGACGAGGCCTACTCCCTGGCCAGGAAGTACTGCTACCCGGCCGGGCCGGCTTACATGTATTTCGAGACCGGCCAGGGTTCGGCGCTCTCCGCCGGCGCCCATAACGGGTGGGACCAGCTCACCCTCGAGGCACGCGCTTACGGCCTGGCCAAGCGCTACCGTCCCTACCAGGTCAATACGGTGGTCGGTTTCATCGGGCCGGAATACCTCTACGACGCCAGTCAGATCCAGCGCGCGGGGCTGGAAGACCACTTCATGGGCAAGCTGACCGGCATCCCGATGGGCTGCGACGTCTGCTACACCAACCACGCCGTCGCCGACCAGAACGCCATCGAAACCCTGGCGGTGATGCTGGCCGCGGCGGGCTGCAACTATTTCATGGGGATGCCGATGGGCGATGACGCGATGCTCTCGTACCAATGCACCTCCTACCACGACACCGCCGCCCTGCGCCAGCTCTTGAAGCTCCGTCCCGCCCCGGAGTTCGAGCGCTGGATGGAAGACCTGGGCCTGATGAAAAACGGCGTTCTGACCGCCAGCGCCGGAGATCCGACATTTTTCCTGAAGAGGCGAGCCGATGGATGAGGCCAGGATCAACGCCATCGTCGAAGCGGTGGTCCGGGAGCTGATGGCCGCCCGCGCCCAGGCTGCGCCGCCCCCCGCGCCCCCGGTCCACGACACCAGTTGGACCGCCTTCGCAGCCAGCATCCCCGCGCCGGCTCCCACAGGGGCCATCCCCCCCGCGCCGACCACGCGATCGGATGGGAAGAGCGCCGGGCTGTGTATCGACCTGCCGGACCCGACCACGCCCGAACAGCGCAACAGGCCGGGGGTGAGCCAACCCAAAGACCGCGACGCGCTGGAGGCGCTGATCGCCTCGACCACGGCGCGCATCGGCGTGGGCCGCGCCGGGCCGCGCTACCGCACCTCCTCCCTGCTCCTGTTCCAGGCCGACCATGCCGTGACTCAAGACGCCCTGATGCGCGACGTGGACCAGGCCCTGCTCGACGAGCTCGGGTTGTTCACGGTGCAGACCAACATCACCGGCGGGAAGCAGCAGTACCTGCTCCGCCCGGACCTGGGCCGCCAGCTCAGCGCTGAGGCCAAAAAGACCATCGCGGCGAAGTGCATCCGCAGCCCCAACATCCAGGTCTGCGTGGGCGACGGGCTGAGCGCGGCGGCAATCGAGGCCAACCTGCGCCAGATCTTCCCGGTGCTCCAGCAGGGCGCTCAACTGGCGCGCCTGACTCTAGGCACGCCGTTTTTCATTAAATATTGCCGGGTGGGGGTGCTCAACGACGTCGGCGAGGCGCTCCATCCCGACGTGGCCATCCTGTTGATCGGCGAGCGCCCGGGCCTGGGCCGCGCCGAGAGCATGAGCGCGTACATGGCCTTCCGCCCCAAAGCCGGGGACAGCGACGCCGACCGGGACGTGGTCTGCAACATCTTCCAAAACGGCGGGACCAACCCGCTCGAGGCCGGCGCGGTGGTGATGCAGATGGCCCAAAAGATGATCCAGCACCAGGCTTCAGGCGTCAGGCTCAAGCTCGCCGCGAAGTAAAACCAGGAGGAAGCAGCATGGCAGTTCTCGATCCCATCTACGCAAACCCGCTGGCAGTGCGGATCATTCCCAACGTGGACCCGGGCATGGCCGAGGCGCTCCACCTGCGTCCCGAGCAGCGCTCGATCGGTCTGATCACCGCCGACAACGACGACGCCACCTACGTCTCGATCGACGAAGCCACCAAGATGGCCGACGTCGAAGTGGTCTACGCCCACTCCTTCTATGCAGGTGCGAAGCACTCCTCGGGGCTGCTCTCCGGCGAGATTATCGCCATCCTGGCCGGGTCCACGCCCGCCGAGGTGCGCGCCGGTCTGAACGCGGCGGTGGATTACATGAAGACGCAGGCGCTCTGGTACTCGGCCAACGAAGACGGCTCGATCGCTTTCTTCCCCCACCTGATCTCGCGCACGGGCAGCTACCTCTCCAGGGTCTGCAACATCCCGCTGGGAGATCCGATTGCCTACCTGATCGCCCCGCCGCTGGAAGGGATGGTGGCCCTCGATGCGGCGCTGAAGGCGGCCGCGGTGCGGATCGTCTCCTACACCGCCCCACCCTCGGAGACCAACTACATGGGCGCGATGCTCACCGGCGACCAGCCGGCCTGCCGCGCTGCCACCCTGGCCTTCCGGGACGCGGTGCTGGATGTGGCGGAGAACCCGATGAAGTATTAAGTCATCAGTAAAAAAGCTGAACCACGACCCAGTCCTGACGTCCTGCCTGTCCTGGACGGACAGTCCAGGGGGTCAGGAAGATGCGAAGAACACAAAGGAAACACGAAGAAATATAAGAAAAAAGAGGAAACCATCAAGTCAATTTGGAAGGGAACTGTTCTCCGTTCTCTGCTCCCTGTTCTCTTCTTGTACGGTTCTCGGATCTGGATACTTTGCTGACATTTTTTCTAGGAGGATAGGATATGGCACTCGACGTAGCAATGATCGCCCTGGGGATGGTGGAGACCAGAGGGTTGGTGGCGGCAGTCGAAGCCGCCGACGCGATGGTGAAGGCCGCCAACGTGACCCTGATTGGCGCGGCGTACGTGGGGGGCGGGTTGGGGACGGTGATGGTGCGGGGGGACGTGGGGGCGGTGAAGGCGGCCACGGACGCGGGGGCGGCGGCGGCCAAGCGGGTGGGGGAGCTGGTATCGGTGCACGTGATCCCGCGCCCGCACGGGGACGTGGAGATGATCCTGCCCCAGTCCAGCAAGGGCTCCTTCGGCGGCCGCTCCGGCGGCAAGGCGTAAGACCTGAACCCTGATTTAGACGCGCTGCTGGCGAAGACCGACGCGGTAATGGCCGGGCGGATCAAGCCGCCAGCCGATTATCGCGGCCCGGTCCACGTCGGCGTTGACCTGGGCACCGCCTACACGGTGCTGATGGTCCTCGACGAGGCTTACCAGCCGATCGCCGGGGCCTACCAGTTCGCCGAAGTGGTGCGGGATGGGCTGGTAGTGGATTTCATCGGCGCGATCGCGCTGCTGAAAAAGCTCAAGGCCCAGGTGGAGGATCAGCTCGGCTTTGAGCTGGTCTCGGCGGCCAGCGGCTACCCGCCGGGGGTCGCCCTGGTCGAAGTGCGCGCCACAGCTCACGTCCTCGAAGCCGCCGGGCTGTACTGCACCGGCCTGCTCGACGAGCCGATCGCGGCGAACAACGTCCTGCAAATCCCGGATGGGGCCATCGTCGACGTGGGCGGCGGCACCACCGGGGTGGCGATCTTCAAGGACGGGGAGGAAATCTACACCGCCGACGAGCCCACCGGAGGCACGCATTTTTCCCTGGTCATCGCCGGGTCGCAAAACGTGACCTTCGAAGAGGCCGAGGAAATCAAAAAAGATCCCCGCCGGCAGCCTGAGCTGTTCCCGGTCATCCGCCCGGTGATGGAGAAGGTCGGCGCCATCGTTCGCCGCCACATCCAGGGGCACGGGGTAGAGACGATCTACCTGGTAGGCGGGACGGCCAACTTCCCGCGCATCGACGAGGTGGTCCAGGAGTACAGCGGCGTCGAGACCGTCATCCCTGCCAGCCCGATGTTCATCACGCCGCTCGGGATTGCGATGCAAAACAATCATCAACCCTGACTTTGTCGTACGGATCGAGGTGTTTGAATGGCAGACACTTTTTCGCTTCGTTGTTATTCTTACATTGACCGCATGCAGCCGCAGTACGCGGCCTTTGTCGGCACGATCACCCAGGGCGACCTGCCCACCGAGGGGATGGCCGCGCTCTACGTCGAGGTGGCCCCGGGGAACGAGGTCTTCCGCCTGGTGGATATCGCCGTCAAGGCGACCGAATCCAGGCCCGGCGCGCAGATCGTCGAGCGCGAGTTTGGCCTCTTCGAGGTCCACTCCAGGTCCCAGGCGGAGGTGCTCGAGGCCGGGCGGGTAGTGCTGGAGCGTCTGGGCCTTTCTGTCGCCGACCGGGTCAAGCCCGAGATCGCCTCGATCCAGATCATCACCAACGTCGACCCCTACCAGGCGCAGCTCCTCAACCGCTTCCGCCGCGGCTCGATCATCGTCCCCGGCGAGACGCTCCTGGTCCTGGAGTGCGCCCCGGCAGCCTACATCAACTACGCCTTCAATGAGGCTGAAAAAGGCGCGACGATCAAGCTGATCCACATCAGCTCGGTCGGGCGCTTCGGCCGCCTGTGGCTCTCGGGGACCGAGTCCGAAGTCCTGACCGCGCGCAACGCGGCGGTCAAAGCCATCGAGGATCTGGAAGGCAAGCCGGGCAAGTGAGGCTTCGCCGCAGTCTGCCGCGGAGGAACCATGGCCAAGACGTTTTATACTGAAAGGGACATCGTCGACATGGCCCAACGGGGGATCACCTCCCTGGTGGTCAACGACGACATCGTCCTGACCGACCTGGCCCGCGATATGGCCCACCGCCATAACATCCGCCTGGTGCGCGAGAACCCGATCCACCCCGAGGATCAGGGCAACGCCGAGCTGATCCACCGGGTCAAGGCGGCGGTAATCTCCCGCCTGGGCGGCGACGTGGACCTGGCGCTGCTCGACGCGGTGGTCACCCGCGTCGTCAACGAGATGGTGAAAAGGTAGCCGGAAAAGAGGGATGTATGCCAGAATTTGACCTGGATCTCCAATCGATTCAAGAAGCCCGCACCCTTGCGGCCCAGGCCCACGAGGCTCAGAAGCAGTTCATGCACGCTTCGCAGGCCGAGGTGGACCGGGTCTGCGCGGCGATGGTCGAAGCAGGGTATGCGGCCGCCGAGCGGCTGGGCCGCCTGGCCGTGGAAGAGACCGGCTACGGGGTCCCCGAACATAAAACCCTGAAGAATATCCTCTCCACGCGAATCCTCTGGGATTCGATCAAGGACATCCGCACGGTGGGAGTGATCAGGCACGATCCGGCTCGCAAGTTGTACGATATCGCCTGGCCGGTGGGTGTGGTCGCCGCGCTGACCCCCAGCACCAACCCGACCTCGACCGGACTGTTCAAGACTCTGATCGCGGTCAAGGCCAAAAATGGAATCATCGTGGCCCCCCACCCCGCGGCGGCCAGGTGCACCGGCGAAGCAGTGCGCGTGATCGCCGAAGCAGGGGAGAAGGCCGGCATGCCCCACGGCCTGGTCGGCTGGATGACCAGGATCAGCCTGCGCGGCACCCAGGAGCTGATGGCCCACAAATACGTCTCGCTGATCCTGGCCACGGGCGGCTCGGAGATGGTCAAGGCGGCCCACTCGGTGGGAAAGCCGGCCTACGGCGTGGGCCCGGGGAACGTGCCGGTCTACGTGGACCGTTCGGCGGACCTGCGCAAGGCCGCCAGGTATATTGTCGCCTCGAAGGCCTTCGACCATTCGGTGATCTGCGCCACCGAGCAGGCCGTCGTCGCCGATAAGCCCATCGCAGCCCAACTCGAGGAGCTGATGAAGGCCGAAGGAGCCTGTTTCGTCGACAAAGAGCAGGCCCAGATCCTGGCCCGGCTGCTCTTCCCCACCGGGTACCTGATCGACCCCAAGACGGTCGGCAAGAGCCCACAACAACTGGCGCAGATGTGCGGGATCAGCGTGCCGGACTCGGCGCGGATTCTGGTCGCCCGGCTGTCCAGCGTGGGCAAGGAAGAGCCGCTTTCCGGCGAAAAGCTGACCACCGTGCTGGGCTGGTACGAGGCCAACGGCTGGGAGGCGGGATGCGAGCGCTGCATCGAGCTGATCCATCACGGCGGGCGCGGGCATTCGCTGGTCATCCACGCCCAGGACGATAATGTCATCATGCGCTTTGGGCTGGAAAAACCCGTCTTCCGCATCGTGGCCAATACGATGGGTACTCTTGGCACGACCGGCATGACTACCGGGGTGATGCCCTCGATGACCCTCGGCCCGGGCGGGTTCGGCGGCGCGATCACCGGCGACAATATCACCGTGCATCACATGTATAATGTTAAGAGACTGGCCTACGAGATCAATCCACCGCCCGAGACGGCCCTGGTCCCTGGCTCGACCGACCCGCAGATCCAGCAGAGCCAGCGCGCCCCGGCGGGCCAGACCTCAATCGGCCTGGACAACGAGCGCCTCGAAGAAATCGTCCGCCGGGTTCTGGCGGAGCTGGGGAAGTAACGGATCTGGATACTTTGCTGACATTTTTTTCTAGGAGGATAGGATATGGCACTCGACGTAGCAATGATCGCCCTGGGGATGGTGGAGACCAGAGGGTTGGTGGCGGCGGTCGAAGCCGCCGACGCGATGGTGAAGGCCGCCAACGTGACCCTGATCGGCTCGGAGTACGTGGGGGGCGGGTTGGTGACGGTGATGGTGCGGGGGGACGTGGGGGCGGTGAAGGCGGCCACGGACGCGGGGGCGGCGGCGGCCAAGCGGGTGGGGGAGCTGGTGTCGGTGCACGTGATCCCGCGCCCGCACGGGGACGTGGAGATGATCCTGCCCCAGTCCAGCAAGGGCTCCTTCGGCGGCCGCTCCGGCGGCAAGGCGTAAATGGTCATTACCGAGAGTGAGCTGCGTGAGATGTGGCGGGATGGGAAGAATGCCCTCCCGCCGTTCCAGCCTGGGACCAGCTTCACTCCGGCCGCGCAGGATTTCCTCAAAGCCCATCACCAGGAAATTCGGTTCGAGCGGCCCGAGCACATGACCCGGCTCGACGCGGGCCACTTCGTCCCGAAAACGGATCCTCGAATCCGGCTGCGCGGGCGTCTGGACGCGCTCCATGCGCTGGTGATGCTGGTCGCTGCCCAGGCCCGACGCGGATTGCCTCGCCTGGCGGCGCTGCTGGATGCGCTGGCGGACTACTGCCGGGAGATCCAGTCCGCGGAGTACCACGGACGCCCGGTCAGCCCGCTCGAGCTGGACGGCAAATCCGCAGAGGAGATCCACGAGATCTCCCACCACCCGGAGCGAACTTTGGGGATTGCCCACATCGGCCCGGGGCCGGACGACCTGCCGATCCTGCACTGGCTGAACTACCTGAGGGCTTCCGCGCGTGACGGGGAGATTGTCGCGCTGGAGGCCTATCCTCCCCCCGGGCGCGAGGATCTTTCCACTGCGCTCAACCGCCTGAGCAGCGCGGTGTATTACCTCGAGCTGCTCTACCGGGCGGGTATGATCCGCTGGGATTCGGAATAAAAATACCTTCCAAATTCTTTTGTACTTGCGCTCTTCCAGACTACCCACGCACAACCCGAAGTTGGTATTACTTGTCCGGAGCCAGGTAGGCCACCGCGCGGCTCTGCTCGTCGTCCATGATCAGGTCGAGGTGATCGCCGGGGTGGAAGTCGGCCACGTTGAGCAGGCGCACGCAGGCCGGGGCGGAGCAGCCATCTGGGAGGAAATCCGCGGCGACGTTGGGGGTCTGGTAGAAGAAATCGCGGTTGAAAATCGTATCGGCGTGGTCCAGGCAGACTGCTAGCGGGTAAATATTGGCCTCCATCAGGTCCTGGAAGAAATGGGTCCCCAGCGAGGGGTCCGGGGCGGGACCCACCCCCTTGCCCGAGAGCTCGACCAGCGCCGCCGAGCGGTGGATGTCCGAGTAGCTGACGAACACCCCCAGGTCGGGGTTGACCGTGCCCCAGCGGCCGGGCCCGACGCAGAGGAAAGATTTCTCCGCCAGGGCCGCGTTGAGCTTCGCGATCGTCGCGCGCAGTTCGTTCCGCGCGGATTGGGTCTTGAGCTGGAAGTAATCCTCCGGGGCGACGAAAAGGACGTGGCGGATCCCCGTGACGCTGCCCAGCGGGACCATGAAGCTGGTGGCGAAGAGGACGTCGGCCCGGTCGATGGTCCGCGGATGGGGTAGGGCGCGGCTTTCCTGGATAAAGCTCTGTGGGCGGCATTGCAGTAGCGAGAACTGTACCTTCGGCCTGGCCCCTTCCTCCTCGACGACCTTCACCGTAAATTCCAGGTCGACCGGAACGCGATAATGGGTCTCGAGGGTGTGTAGGATGCGACTCATCCCGGACGCGAAGGACGTGCGGCGGAGGAACTCGTCGAAGGTGATCGCCAGGCGGGGGATGTCCGCGGCGAGCACCCGCCCGCGCGGCGTGGAAAAATAGCCGTCTTCCTCGATCTGGGCCAGGTAGCGCAGCGCCGGGGTTTCCGGCCGGATCACCTCGTGGATGGGCCGGGACTTGAACTCGTTGGTCTCCAGGTCGATCAGGTCGACGTTCTGCTGCGAATAGTAGCGGATTGCCTCCGGTGAATCATCGGGCTGCAGGTTGGGGTGGCTGAGGGCTACCATGCGGGGGTAATCGTTGCCGACGCGCTCCACCGCGCGGGTGCCCAACCCCCAGACCAGGCGGACGAAGCCATCCTCCTTGCGGATCTGCGGCGACCAGCGGAAGAGATTGCGGCTGAAGGCCACCCCCGCGCCCGTGGGAAGGTAATAGCGCCCGTACGTCTCGCCTGCCACCTCCTGGACGAGCACGGCCATGCGCTCGTCGTAATCCTGCAGGCCTTTGCTGCGCCGGTAGAGCAGCGCGTCGGGGCGCAGGGTGGAGGCGTAAATCCGCGCGATCGCCCGGGTCAGGGCGATCAGGTTCTCCTTGGGGCCGCCCTGGTTGGGCAAGAAGATGCTCTCATACTTGCCGGCAAATGAGGTGCCGAAGTTATCTTCCAGCAGGCTGGAGGAGCGCACGATGACCGGCTTGCGCCCGATCTGCTCGAGCATGGCTCCCAGCTCGCAGAGCGCCTCGGGGGGGAACTCGCCAGCCAGGAACTGCCCGCGGATGCCGGGATATTCGCTGCGGATCTGCTCCTCGGTCTTATACTTCTGATTGTTCCAGTGCATCAGCCCGTTCATGGCCATGAAGAGGTAGAGCATGTCCGAGCCGAGGAAGAAGGACTCCGGGACGCGGATCGAGCTGCGCAGAGGCTCGTCCAGCGTCTCCTGCAGGATGCGGCTGGCCAGGAGCATCCCGGCGGCCTTCCCGCCGATGCGCCCGTTGCCGATCTTTTTGCGGTAGATCTCGGCCATGTCCCCAGTGGTGAACCACTCCTTGGCGATGTTAATGTAAGCCAGGTGATCGCTGATCAGCCGGCGGATCAGGGCCACCTTGATCTCGCGCAGGCGGTGTTCGTACGGCTGGCGCTCGCCCAGGGGCAGCTTTTCGATCGCCAGCGCCTGCTCGAAGAGGACCGGTTCGGGGGAGAACTCGGGATCGAAGGAGGAGACTAAGACCTGGCCGCCTTCCGCGGCCGAAGATCCCGGCTGGGTTGTGGTCGGGACTGCGGCCTCCTCGCGCCCCCAGGTCTGCGCTGAGCGCAGGAAGCGGTTGCTGACCATCATGCCCAGGCCGCGCCGATCCTGGACGTCGCGGTCCTCGACCATCTGGATGTCGAGGACGTAGCAGGCGGAACCGGCTTCGCGGCAGGGGATGCGCCGGCGGCTCTCCGAAAACGCGTTTTCGAGGGTGCTGGCCAGGGCCACCAGGGCGGCGCTCTTGCGTTCCACCCAGGCAACCAGGTTGATCCCCGCCGGGTGAGCCGGGAAATCTCCTCCCTGGCGCAGCGAGATGAACTCGGGCTCGTACTGGAACACGGCTTTCACCGTGCGGTCGATCTGGCCGAGATACTCGCTGACCAGGCGCACCAGGCACTGAGAGACCGTCCCGCACACGTCGCAGCGTCCGAGCTGCAGGGCCTGGAGGGCCTGGCTCTTGTCACCGTGAAACTTGAGATCCGCGCACATCTGGATGGCTCGATCCACGAGCTGGTCGGCCAGGGCCTGGTCAACTTGCATGGTAGGCATCGCCATCCTCCTTTTTTACAGAGGGCCTGCCCATGCCGGGCAGGCCCCTGGATTGCGCTTCAGCAGAAAGGATTATTATACTAGACAATCCCGTAGGCCAGCATCGCATTGGCGACTTTGATGAAGCCGGCGATGTTGGCGCCCATCAGGTAATCGCCCGGCCGGCCGTATTCGGCGGCGGCTTCGAGGCAGGCGCTATGGATGCTGCGCATAATCCCGTGCAGGCGCTCGTCGACTTCCTCGCGGGACCAGCTCAGGCGGATGCTGTTTTGGGACATCTCCAGGCCGGAGGTAGCCACGCCGCCGGCGTTGGCAGCCTTGGCCGGGCCGTAGAGCACGTTGTGCTCCTGGTAGACCTTGATCGCCTCGAGCGATGAGGGCATGTTGGCCCCTTCGGAGACCAGATAGCAGCCGTTCTGGACCATCGCCAGGGCGTGAGCTTCGTTGATCTCGTTCTGAGTGGCGGAGGGGAAGGCCAGCTCCACTTTGAGGTTGTGTTCCTTGATCACGTCCCAGACGCTCTTGCCGGGGTAGTAAACGGCCTTGAAGTGCTCGGCGTACTCCGCGACGCGGCCGCGGCGGACATTCTTCAGATCCATGAGGAAAGCCAGCTTCTCGCTGTCGACCGATTGCATGTCGACGATGGTGCCGTCCGAGTCGGAGAAGGTCACCGGGATAGCGCCAAGCTGGTTGAGCTTCTCGATCGTGTACTGGGCGACGTTACCCGAGCCGCTGACCGCCGCGTACTTGCCGACCATGTTCTTGCCGCGGGTCTTGAGCATCTCATCGGCGAAGTAGACCGCGCCGTAGCCGGTCGCTTCGGGCCGGATCAGCGAGCCGCCGTATTCCATGCCCTTACCGGTCAGCACGCAAGTATGCTCGTTGACGATCTTCTTGTAATAGCCGTACAAGTAGCCGATCTCGCGGCCGCCCACTCCGATATCGCCGGCGGGGACGTCGGTGTCCGGGCCGATGTGGCGGTACAGCTCGCGCATGAAGGCCTGGCAGAAGCGCATCACTTCGGCGTCGGATTTGCCCTTGGGATCGAAGTCGCTGCCGCCTTTGCCGCCGCCCATGGGCAGCGTGGTCAGAGAATTTTTGAAGATTTGCTCAAAGCCAAGGAATTTGATGATCCCCAGGTTCACGGACGGGTGGAAGCGCAACCCGCCTTTGTAGGGGCCGATGGCATTGTTGAATTGGACGCGGAAACCGCGGTTGACCTGCACTTCTCCCTGATCGTCCACCCAGGGCACGCGGAACATGATCACCCGGTCGGGGACGACGATGCGGTCGTAGATCTTGGCCTTGACGAATTCGGGGTGCCGGTCAACAGTGGGCTCCAGGGTGGTCAGGATTTCGCGCACGGCCTGGTGGAATTCCGGTTGGCCGGCGTCCTTCTCTTCGACGCGGGCGATGACCTCCTGGATGAGCGTCTTACTCGGGACCTTGGTTAGCGCCATATTCATCTCCTTTTTCTTTGTTCGGGGTGAAAGCATGGATGAAACTGGGGTTTGGAAATATTTCGCTTGCCGGAAAAGAGGTGCCCTGAACAGGCACACCTCTGCTTACGTTGGCAAGTTGTGAATTGATTCACTATCTATTGTCTTACATTTCAATCGGGATTGCGTAAAGAAAGCGGGGGAGCCGGGTAAAGAATGGGTAAAGAAATTTTGGCGCTTGTATAGTCAAGCGCCAGGTTCTTGTAGGGGCGTAGGAGGCACGTTCAAGGACGCGGATTTTCAACGAAACCCCTGCGCCCTACATACATCCGGTAGGATGCCCATCCCTCGGAAGAGCACCGAGGGCTCCTACCAATGACATGAATATGGAAGTAGTTGCACAGTGGTCTGTTTAAAAATATCCCCAGATGCGGCACTCTCCCCAATAAGTTGTTATCCCACATCTCGACGGATCCTCAATCGTTGTAGTTTCTAAAGAACGAATCACCCCTCTGGGCAGGCTAAACTGTACCCTACCCCCGGGCAGCGCAGGATGATCTTCGGGTTGGAGGGGTCCGCCTCGATCTTCTGGCGCAGGGTGTGGATGAACGCTTTCAAATAATCAATATCGTTGCGGTACTCCGGCCCCCACACCGCCGTGAGGAGCTGCTCGTGGAGCATCACCTGGTTGGGGTGGCTGGCCAACTCCTGGAGCAGGTTGTACTCGGTATGGGTCAGATGGACCTCCTGCCCGCGCACGGTGACCTTGCGCTTGAGCAGGTCGATCTGCACCTCGCCGCGCACCATCTCCTCGTCGTCCTTGTGCTGCGCCGAGCCGCGCTGGGAGCGGCGCAGGACCGCCCGCACCCGCACGAGCAGCTCCTTGGAGCTGAACGGCTTGGTGATGTAATCGTCCGCGCCGGCGTCGAACCCGCGCAGCAGATCGCTCTCGCGCGCCTTGCCGGTCAGGAAGATGACCGGGGCATCCGAAAATTCGTGGATCCGCCGGGCGACCTCGTAGCCGTCCATCCCCCCGGGCAGGAGGATGTCCAGGATGACCAGGTTGGGCTGCTCGAGGGCGGCCTGCTCCACGCCGCGCTCGCCGTTGCTGGCGGTGCAGATCTCGAACCCTGCCGCGCCGAGCACCTCGCGGATCAGGTGGATGACCTTGGGCTCGTCCTCTACGATCAGAATTTTGGAGATACTCATACCGTCAAATCCTCAAATGATCCAATCTGGCAAAAGACTTTAATCTTCCTCGGGGGTTGGCGCGGCCTTGAGCAGCGAAAAGAAAACCGTGGTGCCCTGGCCGATCTTGCTCTCGACCCAGATCCGCCCGCCGTGGGCCTCGATGATCGAGCGCGCCACGGGCAGGCCCAGCCCGGTCCCGGCGACGTGGTACTGCAGCGCCGAGCGGACGCGGAAGAACTTCTCGAAGAGCGGGATCAGGTCCTCGGGAGAGATCCCAATCCCCTGGTCGGAGATGCTGATGACCACGTCGTTGGCTCGGGTCTCGCCGCGGATGACGATCAGCCCGCCGTCGGGAGAGTATTTGATCGCGTTATCGAGGATATTGCGGAAGACCTGCTTGATCCAGCGCGGGTCGGCGTCGACGATGGGGAAATCCGAGGGGACGTCGACGATCAGGCGGTGGGTATCCAACCGGCGCTGGATCTCGGTAGCGACCTCGCGGGCGATGTATTGCAGGCGCACAGGCTCCATCTCCAGGTTGAGCTGGTTGACGTCGATAATCGAAGAATCGAGAATATCCCGGATCATGATCTCCATGTTGTCGCACTCTTCGTCGGCGCAGCGCAGGAACTCGCGCCCTTTTTCCTCCGTCCAGCTCATGTTCTCCATCAACAAAGCCGAGGTATAGCCTTTGATGGTGGTCAGCGGGAGGCGCAGCTCGTGGGAGAGGATGGCCATCAGTTCAGCGCGCAGCCGCTCCGATTCGCGCGACTGGCGGGCCACGTCGGCGCGGGCTTCGAGGCGCACGCGGTCGATGGCCAGCGCGATCAAATCGGCGATGCTCTGCAGGAAGGGCAGGTCCTGCTCGTTGAACCGGCTGGGCCCCTTGAGGGTCTGCAGGGTGAGCACGCCGTACTTCTGTTTGCCCGCCATGAGCGGCCCGGCAAAGAGAGTGATCGGCAGCGCGTCGTTGCCCAGGGAGCGCGCCAGCACGGCGCGGTTGGCCGGGCGCAAATTGGCCCGCGCCGCGGCGATCTCCTCGCGGGTGGTCAGCAGGTAAGCCTTCTCGAAGTCGTAGGCCTTGCCGGTGATCGACTCGCCGGCGCGCAGTCCAATTTGTTTGAAATACTGGAAATCGAAGCCGCAGGCGGCCACGGGGCGAAACAGCCCCGAGGACTCATCCCAGAGCATCACTGCGCCAACTTCGGCGGGCGGGATGACGCCGGTGATCTTGCTTAACACGAGATTGAGCAGTTCCGGTAGCTCGAGCGGTAACGTCAGGGTCTTTGAGACTTCGGTGAGCGCGTGCAATTGCGCCTTCAAGTCGGCAACCGCACGCTCCGTCGCGATCCCCATGCACGCCTCCAACATCTAAACTTAAACTGATAGGATCCGTTTCGCCTCTCCACCAACCTAGGCGGGAGGGAGGGCCGGCTGGTCGCCTGACTCCTGCGAGTGTGTCCGCTCGATCTCGGCGGAAAGGCTGGCCAGTTGCAATTCCAGGTCTTTTACCTCGCTTTCGGCCTTCTCCGCGCGGGCTTTGTATTCATCCCGTTGGACTTCCAGGGCCGAGGCCTTTTTGCGGTGGCTGCCGGCGGCCCAGCGGCTGCGAATCAGGCCCGGTGAAGTTGCCAGCAGGCAGATCAGCAGCCCGATCGCCACGGCGCCAAGCAGGATCAGCGCCAGCGAGCCCTGGAAGCTCCAGATGAGAAAGGTGACCGTGACCGTGGTAGGGTTTTGCAGGGCGAAGACGACTGCCAGAGCCGCGACGATCAGCGCCAGAATGACAAAAGCCAGCATAATCGATGCCTCCTGAACCAGATTCTAACCGATCTCCTTAGCATACATGGTATGAGCTTTCTTGAATTCTACCCCAACCATGCGCAGTTCGTTCAACATGCGCTCGTTATCCGCACCGATCTGGACGATCTCGACCTGGCGACAGCCGCGCCGGGCGAGGCTTTTGTAGATCTCATTAAAAAGGATGGCCGTCCCCCCAAAGCCGCGGTATTCTTCGACGATCCCGGCTCCGTTAATGTTGATTGCCTGAGTGCGGCGCAGCTCGATCAGCAGATCCAGCCAGCCGAAGGGGAGCAGCCTTCCCCGGCAGCGCTGGATCGCCGCCGAGACGTCGGGGTAGGCCAGCAGGAATCCGACCGGGGTCGTATCTTTGTAGATGATCTTGACCAGGCGCGGGTCGGCGAAGAGTGCCAACTGGCGGACGATCGTCCGGATCTCATCGTGGGTGAGGGGCACGTTCCCGGGGGTGTCCTGGATGGCCTGATTGTACATCCGCTCGAGGTCCGGCGCGAGCGCCAGCAGGGCCCGCCGGCTGCGCAAGGCGGCCACGCGCAGCCCACGCCGCTCCTGGACGCGTTCGGCGGCGATGCGGATCTTTTCCGGCCAGGCCTGCTCGACGGGGAAATAGCCGGAAAGGATTTCGCCTCGAGGGGAAAAGGCGCAGCCTTCCAGCAGAGCGGCATAGTAGGGCAGGTGGTATGGGATGCCCAGGGCGGGGCGGTGCTCGAAGCCGCGGGTGAGCAGTCCCAGGCCGTCCAGCGCGGTGAAACCCTTAGGGCCGCTCAGGCAGTTCAGGCCGCGCTGCCGGGACCAAGTCTCCGCGGCGGCGAACAGGCCGGCGGCGGCTTCGCGGTCGTTTTCACACTCGAAGAATGTAAAAAAGGCGGTTCGCTCGCCGTTGTGCTCGTTGTAGCGGCGGTTATCCAGCACCGCCAGCCGCCCGACCGTTTTCGCGCCGCGCCGGGCCAACAGAAACTGGGCTTCAGAATGGCTATAGAACGGGTGCCGCCGGTTAAGTTTGGACCGCTCGTCGTCTCCCAGGGGCGGCACCCACTGCTGCGTTTCCCGGTACAGGCGAAAAGGCAGGTCCAGGAAGGAGCGCACCTGGGACCGATTTTCAAAATTGACCGCATCGATCTCGATCGCCATTGGAAGCTGCCTTGATTATAGCGCGTTTCCCTTTCGCATATAATTGACGGATACCAATCGATTCGGGAGAACCATGCCGGAAAAATACCAGATCTTATTGACCAACGACGATGGCATCCAATCCCCTGGGCTGTGGGCGGCGGCCGAAGCGCTTTCGACCCTGGGCTATGTGACCGTGGTCGCCCCCCGCGAGCAGTCCTCCGGCACCGGGCGGAGCATGCCGCTCACCTCCGATGGGATCATCCGCAAACTGACCATGCGCGTCCACCAGCAGGAGTGGACCGTGTATTCGGTCGGCGGCACCCCGGCCCAGGCCGTCCAACACGCCATTTTCGAGATCATGCCTGTGCGGCCAGACCTGGTCGTCTCGGGGATCAATTACGGCGAGAACGTGGGCCTGGGGGTCACCATCTCGGGCACCGTCGGCGCGGCGATGGAGGCCGCTTCGTTTGGCATCCCCGCCCTGGCGGTTTCTTTACAGACCGACGAAGCTTATTACCTGTCTTACTCCAAGGAGATCCAGTTCGAGACCGCCGGCATTTTTACCGCTCGCTTCGCCGGGATGGCCCTCGCCGTGGGATGCTTCCCTCCCGACGTCGACCTGCTGAAGATCGACCTCCCCGCCGGCGCGACCCCCGACACCCCCTGGGAGATCACCCGCCAGTCCCGCAGCCGCTATTACGAGACCGTGAAGCCCAACCGCCAGACCTGGGAAGAGCCGGGTTTGATGGATATCCGCCTGGACGTGAACGTGCAGGAGCCGGAAGGCACGGACATTCACGCCATGGCCAAAAAACGCGTCGTCTCGGTGACCCCCATCAGCCTCGACCTGACCTCACGGATCGACCCTGGCGAGCTGGATGAGTTCTTAAGGACAGCGAAGGGCAGTGAGGAGCGGTGAAGGGCAGTGAAAACAGCAAGCTGCCCAGGCAAGTAGCGCGATGCTGTTGACCGGAGATCCTGAATTTAAAACCCTGGATGGAAGGGAAATCCAGGTTGAATGGTTGGCCTAATAAACCCCACTTCATCGTGGTTCGAGCTTTTACGAATGACTGTTCTGGAGGTGCTATGGCGTACGACGAAACCCTGGCCCAGCGGATCCGCGCCGGGCTCGTTCCGCACGGGGCCTTTGACGAGAAAAAGATGTTCGGCGGGGTGGGCTTTCTGCTGCATGGAAATATGGTCTGCGGGATCCACAAGAACAGCCTCATCGTTCGGGTCGGACCGGAAAAGCATACCGCGGCCATGGCGAAGCCGCACGTCCGGCCCTTCGATATGACCGGACGCCCCATGACCGGCTGGATTCTGGTCGAGCCGGGCGGTTTTGACAGCGACGAGGACCTGTCCGCCTGGATCGAGCTGGGCGTCGACTACGCCCGCGGCCTGCCGCCCAAGTGAGCTACGCGTGGCTCACGCTGAGGACGAGGCTGCCCTGTCTCTGTCCCGTCTCGACGTAGCGGTGAGCTTCTGCGGCCTGCTCCAGCGGGATCGAGCAGCGGGGTCGTGACGATCATGCTGAGCACGCCGCTGACTGTCCCCAGGATGTACAGCGCTCCGATCAGGATGGCATTGGTCCGGTAAGTTTTCATGTCGATCTCATTGCTGCGAAACGCAGCGAATTTGATTGATGGAAGCTCGTCAGGCCAGCGCGCTGGCTTGGTCGAACACCGGCTGCGGCTCCAGGATCCCCTTCCACAAGATCCACACACCGATGACGAACTCGAAGGGGATATAGGGAACGGCCAGGAAGATGGGGAACTGAACGCCAAACAGGCTCAAGACCGTCGCGACGGTCACGGGCAAAACGGCGATCAGGCCCCAGAGCGACAGCCAGCGCGGAACCAGGCCGGATTGGTTGAGCAGGTAATAGAAGAGGATCCCGCCGGGACAAAAAGCCAGCATCAGCAAAGAGCCGGCGAAATCGAGGGATTTCATTGCCTCTCCGGCCATTGCCAGCAGAGTCGCCGGCTGCCCCGCGACCGCGTATTCCTGGCTGATGCTCAGCAGGGAGAACGCCTCCATTTTGCTGGCCGCGATCACCGCCCCTTCCAGGATGTAAAATCCAAAAGCGGTCAGGGCCAGGATTTCGTTCTGCTTCCGCAGGTAGAAGTACAGAGCAGCCCCCAGGAAGATGACCCCCAGGGCAGTGAGCATATCCACGAAAATGTGCGTTCGCATCAGCCCGGGGTTTTGGGCGATGCGGGAGATCGTTTCCGGGACACTTTCGGTCATGATTAATACCGGCTTCAGGAATACTCCGTTGCCAAACGAGGTTAGAAACTGGAACAAAAAGGCAAATCCCAAAATTCTGGAAACAGGCCTGGTTGGGTTCATTTTTCCTTTTTCCTTTTTATCGGAATGAACGACATTCTTCGGTAAGGGTTTTCATTGGATTCTTACCTTTATCTGAAAATTTTCAGGTTAAGCTTCCGGTTTGGGCCACTTCCAGGCATACCAGACAATAAAGGCCGTGCAGGCAATTTCGATAGCGCTGAAGAACAGGTAATAGATCGTCGTAGCTGAGCCAAAAATCAACGTCGAGAGTTGGACGAGCGTCATGATGGCACCGGCGATGATGTTGGCCCAGCGGTTGGCTGGAAAGCTTAACACCCTGGACAAAAGCACGAGTGAAATGGGGATTTCCATCAATACCGCCGCCCCCAACAAGAAACTCGCGCTGATCTGGATCCCGCCGACGTTTCCCGCCAGGTATTGCTTCAGGAAGGCCGGGTCCATCAGGGACATGACGTCACAGTACAGGTAATTGAACATGACGAAGATCCACAAGGTGGAAAGCACGGCCTGGCGGTTCCTGGAGGGGGTGACTTTCTGGTTGGTTGATACTGCAGTGGACTTTTGAGTGGCAATCATTTTCTCTCCTAATAAATGTTGTATCGCTGATCTCACTGAAAATACGGGGCAAGGGCGCAATTTATTCGATTATTTTGATTATTCGGGATTTATTTCTCTAACTTGATTGAAGAATCAGGTTTACTGGATATAATATTGATTGCCAATGATTCGTAGGGGGGTGACACAATGCCCTTACAAAAATATCTGACCAAAATGGCATATATCCTCTGTCTTGTGGCGACAGCTTGTCAACCAACGCCTGAGCCCACCCCCTCTCCAAAAATCCCCGAATCGACTGCTGTTGAAATTGCCAAAGGTGCCTGTAAGGAACCACACCTGGTAATGATGGGAGAGCCAAAGAATATTCGATTCCAACTGTTGACATTGGGAGAAGCAGACCGGCTGACAAAATCAGAGAATGAGACGACCTTCAATACCCAAACGCTAGATACAAAAGTCTGGCTGGTCCAGATGGACGGAGAACTGCAGCTCGTTGGCGGTCCAGCTCCAGTGCCGTCAATCGATCCATCAGCGCCCACGCCGACTCCCCCACAACCGTTTCAGGGGACCTGTTCAGTCATTTTGGATGCCACATCTGGCTCAGTTATCGTGGTTCGCGGATAAGTATCCTGGTATATGGTCTTCTGCAGATCGTTCTCCCGCTGTCTCCGGGTGGACCGTTTCCAGCCCGCAGCGGTTGATCGCCAACTTCCCATCCATGAACAACGCCTGAACCGGCGCGCCAATCCGGTGGAAATCCTGCAGCGGATCTCCCTCCAGCACCGCCAGGTCGGCGACCTTCCCCGGGCGGATCGACCCGAAGCGGTCGTCCACGCCCATCGATCGCGCGCTCTGGATCGTCGCCGCGCGTAGGAGATCGGCCGGGCTGAAGAGCGGCTCGTCGCGTTTGAGCACAAAATCGAGCATTTCAAGCTCGTGCACCACGGCGGCCGCCGAGCAGTTGACCGCCCCGGCGTCGTTGCCGCACCCCAGGCGCGATGCACCGCCATGCTTCACCAGCAGGCGCGGATTCTGCCCGCCGGTGGGGATCAGCTTCGAATAGTAGCGGAAGGGCTCGCTGATATCCAGGAACCCCATCCCCTTCATCGAGCCTTTGCTCAGCGAGGCATGCAGCGCCAGGCGGGACGGTAGCAGCTCGGGCAGCCAGGTCTCTTCGACGGGGGAAATCAAAGCGATAAAGCCTATACAGAATTCGTGTCGAATTGTTTCCAGAGAAAATTTCTCCCCCCGAAAGCTGAATGGAGTACAATTTGGCTGCAAAGCATAGTTCCGGCCAACCGGTCAAAAACGCTGTACAGAGAGAGATCAAGCCATGGAAGCGCAACTGGAAGAGTGCATTCTCGAACGGCAAGGCTGCCCGATTCGCTACTGGCTGGGCGGGACCGCTGGCCGCCCGCTGGTCGTTTTCACCCACGGCGCCTGCGTGGACCACCGCTCCTTCAATGCCAATCTGCCGGTCGTGGCGCAAGACTATCGCGTGCTCACCTGGGACGTGCGGGCTCACGGCCTATCCCGGCCGGCGGGGGCGCCATTTTCAGTGCCCCTGGCCGTGGAGGACCTGCTGGCCATCCTGGATCGGGTTGGAACTCAAAAGGCGGTCCTGGTCGGCCATTCGAACGGGACTTACATCTCTCAAGAGCTGGTGTTCCGTTACCCAGAGATGGTCCAGGCCATCGTCATCGCCGACGGCACCTGCATCACCTGGCCGAGAAGCGCCCTGGACCGCTGGATCCTGAACGCGTCCAGCCCGATCATGTCCCTGCTGCCGGACGCGACCCTCAAGAAAGCCGGGCTGCCGTATTTTTCCGCTCGGAAGGACGTCCAGGCATATATCACCGAATGTTTCTCGCTGCTTCCCAAGCGTGAGTTCATCGCGATCTGGAATGCGGTTACCACCTGCCTGCACGAGGAGCCGGACTACCAGATCGCCCGGCCCATGCTGCTCGTCCACGGGGACCGGGACCAGACCGGCGACATCAAAAAGATCGCCCCGCGCTGGGCGGCTGCCTCCCCCAACTGCCAGTATGAAGTCATCCCCAACGCGATGCACATGGCCATGATGGATAACCCCGAATTTTTCAACCGGGTTCTGATGGCCTTTTTACAAAAATGGGTCCCCGCCTGACCTGCGGCGGGGTACGCAGCCGCGCCTTCGGCACCCCCTCGATCCTTCCCCTTTTTGTTCTATGAAATAGGGGTGGAAAACCTGTTCTCTGCTCTCTGTTCTCGGTTTACGGTTCTCAGTTCTCGGCTTTATAGATTGAACCGAATATTGAGTATATCCCCATCCTGCACGACGTACTCTTTCCCCTCCAGGCGCAGCTTGCCCTTGCTTTTGGCCTCGTTCATCCCGCCCAGCGCCATCAGGTCGTTGTAAGCCACCACCTCGGCGCGGATGAAGCCCTTCTGCAGGTCGGTGTGGATCTCGCCGGCCGCCTCGGGGGCCAGCGCCCCGCGGTGCACCGTCCAGGCGCGCACCTCGTCAGGCCCCACGGTGAAGAACGACTGCAACCCGAGCAGGTCGTACGACAGGCGGATCATTCGGTTCAGGCTGGGCTCCTCGATGTGGTACTCCTGCAGGAACACCCCGGCCTCGTCCGGAGGAAGCTGGGCGATCTCCATCTCCAGCTCGCCCTGCAGGGAAACGACCTGGGTATGCTGGTGGTGGTACTCGATCTCTGGCGCCTCCTGGCCTTCGGACAGGTTGAGCACCACCAGCACCGGCTTGCGGCTGAGGAAGCCAAAACCGGCCAGCATCTTTTCTTCTTCCGGGGTGATGGCGAGGTCGCGCAGCGGCTTTTCGGCGGAGAGCATGTCGTGGAAGCGGTTGAACAGGTCGATCTCGCGGTCGATCACGGCCTTATCCCGCCCTCCACCTTTACGCCGCTCGTCGGTCAGGCGCTCCAGCTTGCGCTCCACCGCGATCAGGTCGTTGAGGACGAACTCGCTGTCCATGCTGGCGATGTCACGCGCCGGGTCGATGCTCCCCGCCGGGTGGGGGACGCTCTCCGACTCGAAGACACGCACCACGTGGATGAACCCATCCATCTGGGTCAGGTGATTGAGCAGGACGCCCGAGATCCCCGACTTGCTCGCGCTGCCGTCCAGACCGGCGATATCGGCGTAGGTCACCTTGGCGTAGATCGTTTTCTTTGGCTTGAACATCGCTGAGAGCCGGTCCACCCGCTGGTCGGGGACGTCGACCACTCCGGTGTGGACTTCGATCTTGCCGCTGGCCCCGACGGGCTGGGCGCCGCGGGTGAGGGCATTAAAGAGGGTTGTTTTTCCTGATTGGGGCAGACCGATGATTCCTAAGCGCATGGAGGTTAACCTTGACCATCCTGGTTGATTTGGGTATACTGATTTTGTCCATGCCGAAGTGGCGGAATTGGCAGACGCGCACGACTCAAAATCGTGTTCCCTCCGGGAATGTGGGTTCGATTCCCACCTTCGGCACAGCGATTCGATTATAACATGGGCCCTCCAGGCAAGCGGTAGAGGAGGGTCGTTTTTCTATGCTGCAGGCCGTTCGTTCGCACTCATCCGGCTGGCAAGAAAGTGGGATAGCCGGAATCAGGTTCGGGAAAGTTTGAGTGGGGTGACCGTATGGCATCAGTAGACGAAATCCTGGCTGTGATCCTGGGTGGTGGGCGGGGAAGCCGCCTGTATCCACTGACCAAGCAGCGCTCGAAACCGGCCGTGCCGATGGCCGGCAAGTACCGCCTCATCGACATCCCCATCAGCAATTGCATCAATTCAGGGATCATCCGCATCGCGGTTTTGACCCAGTTCAATTCTGTTTCGCTGCACCGCCACATCGCCCGTACCTACGTGTTCGATGCCTTCCACACCGGCTGGGTGCAGATCTGGGCCGCCGAACAAACCATGCAGAACGCATCCTGGTACCAGGGGACTGCCGACGCGGTGCGCAAGCAGTTGTTCGAGATCCGCTCGGCGCGCATGCCGTACGTGCTCATCCTCTCCGGCGACCACCTCTACCGCATGGACTACGCCGAGATGGCTGAATTTCACTGGCAGAACGACGCCGATATCACCGTGGCGGTCCAACCGGTCGCCCAGCGCGACGCGGGCCGGTTCGGCATCCTCAAGAGCGATGAGGACCAGCGCATCACCGCATTCGCTGAAAAGCCCAAGGACCCGGAGCTTCTCGCGGAAATGGTCAGCCGCGAGGATGAAGAGCGGCCTTTTCTCGGTTCGATGGGTATCTATATGTTCAAAGCCGACGTGTTGTACGAGATCCTTGAAAATTTCGCCTTCGACGATTTTGGCGGTCAAGTCATCCCTCACGCCATCGGTGAGCATGGAGTGTTCGGGTATAACTTCGATGGGTATTGGGAGGATATCGGGACGATCCGCTCGTTTTACGAGACCAACCTGGCCCTGGCCGAGCCGGACCCACCTTTCAGCCTGTTCGATACCAGGTACCCGATGTACAGCCAATCACGCTTTCTGCCCAGCACAACCGTCGTAGAAAGCAAGCTCCATCACGTTCTCCTCACCGAGGGCTGCTGCATCGACCGCTCCGAAATTACCCACTCGGTCGTCGGTCTGCGCAGCCAGATCTGCAACGGTGTGACTATTAAAGACACGATCCTGATGGGCTGCGATTATTACGATAACGAAGCAGACCTGAGAAAAGGATACGGAATCCCGCTGGGGATCGGCGCCAACAGCCAGATCGAGGGCGCGATCATCGATAAAAACGCCCGCGTGGGTGGGGGGGTGATCATCCGCCCCTTCCCGCGCGGCACCGAGATCGACACCGAGCAGTACGTGGTCCAGGACGGGATCGTGGTCATTCCCAAGGGTACCGTGCTGCTGCCCGGTACTGTGATTGCGCCATAGCAGTTTTTGCTTCCATTCATATCATTGCCTGCCGTAGGTGGCACTCAGACCAGAGCGAGGCACCTTCGGCGCTCTTCTGAGAGGGATGAAGAAATCTCATAGCTGACCAGGCAAACCCACTCGATTCATGTCATTGCGAGGAACGAAGCAATCTCCAAGCTCACCAGGCAAAGCTTCGGGGAGCAGAGTGCTCTAGCAAGCAAAATTCATTCCTCCTTGGTCGGCTTGGGGATTGCTTCGTCGGGTCGGAAAGCTAGGCCATCTTTCAGGATGAAGGTACTACCGACCCTCCTCGCAATGACATGAATATAATCATTTTGCAAAGAAGCACGGAGTTATATTCATGCATCGCTTGAAATTCATTGCCCTCACTCTCCTCCCCCTCCTCCTCGCCGCCTGCGGTCCGAAATCCTCCGGACCGGAGGTCGCGGTGGCGGCCTACCTCCAGGCCCTGGTCGGCAAGAAGGGCGACCAGCTCACCGCCCTCTCCTGCGCGAATTGGGAGCAGCAGGCGGCCCTCGAGCTGGATTCTTTCCAGGCGGTCAAAGCCAGCCTCAAGGATCTCTCCTGCAAGCAGACCGGCACGGATGGGAACCAGACCCTGGTCCAGTGCCAGGGAAAAATCGTGGCGACCTACAACACGGAGAACCAGGAGCTCGATCTGAGCGCACGCACCTATGCCGTTGTCCAGGAAGGGGGCGAATGGCGCGTATGCGGCTACCGCTAGCCTGGCTCCGCCGGTTCCTGACCCGCGAAAACCTCTGGGCTTTGATCCTCTGCCTGATCCTGATTGCCCTGGTGATCCTCACCGCTGACAGCTCTCCGCTCTGGATCTACCAGGGGTTCTGATGGCGCTTTCCCAAATTCCGATTCTCATCCTTGCCGTGGCTGTGATCCGCCTGGTGCGCAGCCCCGCGGCGCGCTCCTGGCTGATGCTGCTCGCCAGCGTCCTGGCCATCTTCTGGCTGCAGCCCGGCCTGCCTGTGCGCGGCCTGGATTTCTGGCTTCCGGTGGTTACCCTCCTCCTGGTGGTGGTTTGCTGGGCTGCGGTGACCTCCCCCGCGGAGCGCGGCCTGCGCGAAAACGCCCTGACCGGGCTGGCCCTGGGCGGGTTGGTCCTGGCGGTGGCGCTCACGCGCTATCTCAGCCTGACCGGTCTGATCACCCCCTCGCGCCCGCCGCAGACTCTGGCTGTGGTCGGGGTGATCGCTGCTGCTACGTTGATCTCGGGCGGGTTATTCCGCCTGCCCCGACCCCTGACCGTGGCCCGGTGGATTCTCACCAGCCTGGTTCTGGCCTGTTTCGTGGTCCTCAAGCTGCCGCCGCTGGCCCAGGCCCTCAGCGCGACCCTGCGCCAGCTCAACGGCCAGCCGGCTGCCCTGGCG
Organism: Anaerolineaceae bacterium; assembly: GCA_035542155.1. GTDB lineage: Bacteria > Chloroflexota > Anaerolineae > Anaerolineales > Anaerolineaceae > DATKLX01. Next base: position 8,759 of record DATKLX010000218.1, on the reverse strand, counting down.
ACTGCCCTGGACCTGCGCTGGCTGGGATATTCCTACATGGCCTTCCGCCTGCTGCACACCCTGCGCGACCGCCAGACCGGGCGGCTGCCGGCGGTCAGCCTCAAAGAATACCTGATCTACGTGATCTTTTTCCCTTCCCTCCCCGCCGGCCCGCTCGACCGCCTGGAGCGCTTTGTTAGGGACCTGCGCCGGGGGCCTCTCTCCCTGGAGGAGGATCTGCTGCCTTCCGGGCAACGGCTGGTGACCGGTCTCTTCAAAAAATTCGTCCTCGCCGACAGCCTCGCCCTGGTCGCCCTGAATGCTACCAACGCCGCCCAGGTCAAGGGCGTGGGATGGGCCTGGCTGCTGCTCTATGCCTACAGTCTGATGATCTACCTGGACTTCTCCGGCTACACGGACATCGCCATTGGCCTGGGCCGCCTGATGGGCATCCGCCTCCCCGAGAACTTCAACGCCCCCTATCTCAAGCCCAACCTGACCCAGTTCTGGAATAGCTGGCACATGACTCTCACCCAGTGGATCCGCGGTTACTTCTACAACCCGCTTACCCGCGTGATGCTGCGCCGCCGCGAGAAGCCCATTCCTGTCTGGCTGGTAGTCCTTACCGGTCAGGTCGCCACCATGCTGCTCATTGGCCTCTGGCATGGGATCACCGCCAACTTCGTCCTGTGGGGGCTGTGGCACGGGTTGGGGTTGTTCTTCCAGAACCGCTGGAGCGACTGGCTGCGCCCGCGCTTTTCGGCCGATGCGCTCCCGGCCTGGGGACAAATGGCTCTCCGCGCCGGTGGGACGCTGCTGACTTTCCAATACGTCACCCTGGGGTGGCTGTTCTTCGCCCTGCCTGCCCCGGATCTCTCCCTGGCCATGCTGCGCCGCCTGTTCGGAGGATGAATGGGAGCCAACCTGCGTTTCCTCCGCAACGTGGTTTTAAAGGCTCTGGCCTTGTTTCTCGTCGCCAACCTGCTCTTTGCCGCCTGGGCTGGCAGCGCCGCCGGGCTGGGCAGGCTCTCGCTGTACAACCGCCTCTTCCTCGGGCGGCTGCGCCTTCCTTTCGGCGAGAATTCTGCCCAGGCCTACAACCTCTCCCTGTACAATCTGGACGCGATGTTCGCCTCGCACGCCATCGCCGGCGCGCCCAAAGCGAAGGATGAATACCGCGTGATCGTCGTCGGCGATTCGTCAGTCTGGGGCACCCTTCTGCGCAACGACCAGACCCTCACCGGGCGACTCAACGCCGCGGCGCTGACCTGCTCGGGGCGGCAGATGCGTTTCTACAACCTGGGCTACCCCACCATCTCGCTGACCAAAGATCTGATGATCCTCTCCGAGGCGCTGCGGTATCAGCCCGACCTGATCCTCTGGCCGACCACGCTCGAGGCCTTTCCCCGCGCCAGGCAGTTATCCACTCCCCTGGTGGCCAATAACCCCGGGCGCTTCCGCGCGCTGGTCCAGGGCCAGGAGCTGAACCTGGACGTAGAAAGCCTGCCGCCCTCCCCTCCGCCTTTTTGGGAGCGAACTATCATCGCCCAGCGCCGCTCGCTCGCAGACCTGATCCGCCTCCAGCTCTACGGCGTCCTGTGGGGGGCGACGGGCGTGGACCAGTACTATCCGGCCGAGTACGCGCGCGCCCAGGTCGATTTCCAGAAGGAGGATCTCATCTTTCACGGCTGGAAGCCCGGGCAGATGAGCGCGGACGACCTGGCTTTCGACGTCCTTGCCGCGGGGATCCGCATCGCAGGTAGCACGCCGGTCGTGGTGGTGAACGAGCCCATGCTGATCAGCCGGGGCAAAAACTCTGATGTGCGTTACAATCTCTTTTACCCGCATTGGGCCTATGACCTGTACCGGCAGTGGCTGGCGGAGCGGAGCAGGGCGGAGGGCTGGCGTTACCTCGACCTGGCGTCAGCGGTCGACCCGGCGGAGTTTACCAACAGCGCCATCCATCTCACCCCCGCCGGCGAGCAGCGCTTCGTCGACGTGCTGGCCCCGCAGTTGACCGCCCTGGCGTGCAGGTAAGGGAACGAATAAAAATCTACGATGACCCACTCCAAAACCACCCACACCGTCCTCTGCTTCCTGGTTCTCTTCTCCTTCCTCCTCTGCGCCTGCACCGCGGCGACGCCCACTCCTGCCGCCACGCCAACCTTCACCCTCGAGCCTTCGCCGACCCCGCCGCAGTTCATCGCCCATCCGCCCGAAAACCTGCCCTCCCCGACAGCCCCCGCACCCTCACCCACCGCCCTCCCCGCCGGATCCGCCGTCGCCCCAATCGCGCTCGCCGCTTCACCCACCCCTGCCTTCGAGACCCGCCTGCCCCCCGAGAAATGGCGTGAGTGGCCGGTCGTCCCCGGGCTGACCGCGCGGGCACTGGAAGTCTACCGCCAGGGGATTGCCCTGGGGAACGACCCGCGCCATTTCTCCAAGGTGGGCGATTGCCAGAGCGTCAACGCCTCCTTCCTGGGGATGTTCGACCGCCCCGGCCGCTACGTGCTCACACCCGATTACGCCTATCTGAAAGACACCATCGACTACTTCTCCGGTTCCTTCGACCGCGCCAGCGAGGCGGTGCGCGGCGGGTTCAATGCCGCCGCGGTCCTCTCGCCGCTGTGGGCCAACCCGCAGGCCTGCCAGGCCGGGGAGAACCCGCTGCAGTGTGAGATCCGCGTGTACAAACCCAGCTTTGTCTTTATCAGTCTGGAGGTCTGGTGGGACGGCCGCACCGCCGAAAAATACGCCGCCCTCCTGCGCCAGATCGTCGACTACGCCCTGGATCACGGCGTGGTCCCCATCCTGGCTACCAAGGCGGATAACGTCGAGGGCGATCACAGCCTCAACCTGGCTACAGCGCGCATCGCGGCCGAATACGATCTGCCGCTGTGGAACTTCTGGCGCGCGGTGCAGACCCTGCCCAATCACGGCATGGACAGCGACCGCCCGGACGGCTTCCACATCTCGGTGGACGCCTGGAACGTGCGCAGCTTTACCGCGCTGGAAACCCTGGATTCCCTGCGCCGCGGGCTGCAAAGCGCCGGCGCAATCGAGGTTGCCCGAGCCGCGACCGTCACACCTACCCCCGCGCCCACCGCCTCGCCAGAAACCCGGCCTCACATCACCGGGCTGAGCTTCCCTCCCAAGGAGGTGGGATCTGGCCCCGGGCAGCTTTTCTTCGACATCCTGCGCCGCGTGGACGAGGCTTACACTTCCCTGGGCGTCTTCCGCTTCGACCTGGCAGCCAACCAGCTCACCTTCGTCCTCGGCGAGGGCTACCGCCTGCAGGCCGTTTCGCCCGATTCGCGCTGGGTCCTGGCGAGCAAAGGAGATGAGCTGTTCCTCGACCGGATAGAGACCGGCGAGCTGACCCGCGTCAGCGCGGCGTTTGACGGGGGAAGCCAGCGCGGGGCCGTCTGGCTGCCGGATGGGCGGGTTGTACTCCTGGCAGGCGATGAGAATGGACTGACCGCCGTCGATCTGGTCTCTTTCTGGAACGGAGAATGGACCACTGTTTCCTTGCCGGAGACGAAGGTTTCCCGACTCTACCCCGGGTATGACGGCCAAACCGTGTACTGGGATGCGGCATATTGCGGGCTCTCCGGTGACTGCGTTACCCCTTCGATCTGGTCATTCAGTCTCAAGGGCGGAAAGGCGCAGCCTTTCGACAAGGCCCGGGGGTCGATTTTTGTGGCCGGCGAGCGCTTCATCGCCTCCAGCCTGGTAAAGGAAGGCGATCGCAATGGGCTGCTCCTCTACACCAGTGAGGGGAGCTCTGTGACCAGCCTGTCCTTCTCCGGGACGCTGGTCGCCGATGCGGCCTGGTCGCCGGATGGAAAGGTTTTATCGGTCGTCAGCGAGGTACGCAGTGGGTATTCGGGATTATCGAGGGGGGTGCACTACTTTATTGTCGTCCCCCCTAACTGGCAGATTAAAGAATATCCCCCCACCCGCGGCATCAACCCCCGCACCTTCTGGTCCCCGGATGGAAAAGAGCTGCTCGAATCAGCGACGATGCCCACCGATAGCGGCGGGTACCAGATCAGCTTGCGCCGGCTCAATCTGCTCAATTCCAGCCTGACTGTGCTGGATGATGCGCTGAACCTGACCGGGAGCGATTACATCCTGGTCGGTAACCTCTTCTGGACGCCATAAAATTATGCCAGCACCTGGCGCACCGCGTGCTGCCAGCCGGCGTAATGGGCCTCGACCTGAGAGCGGGCCATGAGCGGCGCATAGGTGGTAAAGCCTATCGGGATGCGGTTGAGGTCCTCCAGCGAAGCATAGGCTTTCATTCCCAGCCCGCCCGAAAAAACCGCGCCCAGCGCAGAAAGCTCGGGAAGGTGGGAAGCGCGCACGCTTTTCCCGTTGATATCCGCCACAAACTGCATCAGAAAGGCATTGCGAACTGCCCCGCCATCAGCATGCACCATCTGCAGCGGCAGGCCGGCCTCCTGCTCCATAGAGCGCAGGGCGTCCGTGACCACATACGCGATCGATTCCAGGGCGGCGCGGACGACGTGCGCGCGCGTGCTGGATGGGGTCAGGCCGGAGATGGCGGCGCGCACGTCCGGCCGCCAGTAGGGGGCGCTCAACCCGACGAAAGCCGGGACGAGGTAGACCCCGCCATTATCCGGGACCGAGCGGGCGAGGGCTTCGGTCTCGGCGGGATCGCGGATCAATTGAAGCTGGTCGCGCAGCCAGGCGATCGTCGCCCCGGTAAAATTGGTGATGCCTTCGAAGGCGTAGGTGGGCTGCCCGTTCAGCACCCAGCCGATGGCGGTCACGACGCCGCTGGAGGAGAGCTTCTTTTGCGCCCCCAGGTTGAGCAGCAGAGAAGAGCCCGTGCCAAAGGTGACCTTGGCGCTGCCGGGGGTAAAACAGCGCTGGGCAAAAAGGGCGGCCTGGGAGTCTCCCATGACGCCGGCGATGGGAAGGGGACGGGGCAGCAGGCCTTCCAGGGTCGTCTCGCCAAAACAGGCGGCGCTTTCGCGGATCTCAGGCAGGCGGGCGAAGGACGCACCAAATAGGCGGCACAGGTCCGGGCTCCAGTCGAGCGTCTCGATATCGTAAAAGAGGGTGCGCGAGGCGTTGGTGTGGTCGGTGGCGTAGACCTGTCCGCCGGTCAGGCGGTAGATCAAATACGTATCCATCGTTCCGAAAAGAGCGCTGCCAACCGCCAGGCGCCGGCCCAGGTCCGGGCGCTCGTCCAGCAGCCAGCGCAGCTTGCTGGCGGGGAAATAGGTGTCGATCTTCAGCCCGGTTGCCCGGTGGACCGGTTCCTCATCGCCCGCGGCGGCCAGGCCGGCGCACACCTTTTCGCCCCGGCGGCACTGCCAGACGATGGCATTGTATAGCGGCTCGCCCGTCCGGCGGTCAAAGAGCACGAACGTTTCGCGCTGGTTGGTCAGGCTCAGACACAGCAGGTCCTCGACCCGATCCGGATTCTTTTCCAGGAGGCTGCGGATCACAGCCAGGGTGTTGGCATAGATTTCGCCCGCGTCGTGTTCTACCCAGCCGGGTTGCGGGTAGATCTGGCGGTGGGAAAGGGAGGCCTGGTCGATGAGGGAAGCGTTCTGGTCGAAGAGGAGCGCTTTGGTGGCAGAGGTGCTCTGGTCGATGGCGAGCATGATCGGCATAGCGGGTTCCTTTCCGTGAGTGCTCTGGACCTGTCTTAGCCCGGTTTGCCGGCCGGCAGGCTAGCGCGCTGGAGCAGTTCCTGCGCAGCGGCGGACAGGCCCTCCGCGCTGATCCCGTAGTGGGCGAAGACCTCGTTCTGGCTGCCGGTAACAATGGGCTCGTCTGGGAGCCCAACAATGCGCAAGGGGAGATAGAGGCCGGCCTGCATGAGGAAGGAGGCCACCAGGCTGCCCAGGCCGCCATGGACCGAATGCTCCTCGACGGTGACCATGACCTTTGAGGTTTGGGCGGCCCCGGCGATCGCCCGGGTGTCCAGGGGGCGCAAGGTGTGCACGTCCAGGACCCCGCAGGATACCCCCTGCGCTTCGAGGATCTCCCTGGCCTCCCAGGCGGGCCAGACCGTTTCTCCGGTTGCCACCAGGGTCACATCCGAGCCGCTGGCCAGCCGGATGGCTTTTCCGATCACGAAATCGGTGTTTGCGGAAAGGCATTCCGGCATCGGCTTTTTGCCAAAGCGCAGGTACAGCGGCTGGGGGTAAGCTGCCGCGGCGCGGATCGCCTCGCGGGTTTCGTAGTTATCCGCGGGGATGACGATGTCGATATTGTGAATGGCCATGAGAACGGCCAGGTCGTGGGTGGAATGATGGGTGGAACCCAGGCTCCCATAGCTGACCCCCGCGCTGATCCCCACCAGCTTGACCGGCTGGTTGGAGTAGGCCACATCATTTTTGATCTGCTCGAAGCCCCGTGCGGTGAGAAAGCTGGCCGGGGAAACCGCGAACACCTTTTTTCCTGCCGAGGCCAGCCCGGCGGAAACGCCCACGAGGTTCTGTTCGGCGATCCCGATCTCGATTACGCGCTCGGGCAGGGCCCTGGCAAAGTTGGCCAGCCTGGCGGAGCCGCGCGAATCCGAGGTCACCACCAGGATGTCCGGGTCTTCCCGGGCAAGCTCCAGGAGCGTCTCGCTGAAAACGTCCAGGTTGGGTTTAGCGGGTTTCAAGGGCTGCATAGCGCCGCGTCAACTCCTTTTCAGCACGGTCCAGTTCGTCCATCGCCTGAGCGTATTCCTCGTCGTTTGGAACGTGGTGGTGCCAGCCGGCCTGATCCTCGATATAACTGATCCCTTTCCCCTTGACCGTATGCGCCAGGATCAGGCTGGGCTTCCCGGGTGCGAGGGGAAGAGTTTGAAAAACCTGCACCAGGTCCGGGATGCTGTTGCCATCCACCTCTTTCAGCGCGTATCCGAAGGCGCGGAATTTGTCTGCCAGCGGCTCCAGGCGCATCACATTTTCCGTACGCCCGCTGATCTGCAGGGTGTTGCGGTCGACGATCACGATCAGGTTGTCCAGGCGATAATGGGCGGCGCTCATCGAGGCTTCCCAGACGGATCCCTCCGCCAGCTCGCCGTCGCCCAGGAGCGTGAAGACGCGATACGGCCGCCGGTCGATTTTCCCGGCGATGGCCATGCCCACCGCAACCGATAAGCCGTGCCCCAGAGCACCGGTATTCTGCTCGATCCCCAATGCCTTGCGGGTGGGGTGACCGATCAGGAGAGAGCCGTATTTTTCCATCGTGTCCAGTTCAGAGGCCGGGAAAAATTCCCGATCCGCCAGAACGGTGTACAGCGCTTCGACCGAGTGGCCCTTGCTGTGGACGTAGCGATCGTGATTGGGATCGCAAAAGTTTTGGGGGGTAACGTTCAAAACCTGGTTATAGAGCACGTTGAGGATGTCCACGCAGGATAAGCTGCCACCGGTGTGCCCGGCATTGGCCTGTTTGATGATCTGTAAAACGGTGCGCCGGTACTGGATGGATTTGTGTTCCAGCTCAGAGATATTCATAAGGAAATGACCCGAAAACCGATCAGGTAGGGATGTATATTTATTCAAAGAAAATATTTTATTCACATTGTATAAGAATACTCAGGCAGGTATAATCTAGTCAAGCGATAATGAATAATTATACAAAATAGATTAGCTATCCTTTCTAAAACCAGGAATCCTTATGGCACGCAATGACGAGTTACGCTTGATCGCCCGGGTCGCGCGCATGTACTACGAGTGGCAGATGCGCCAGTCTGAGATCGCCGAACAGCTTGGTCTTTCCCAGGCAACCGTCTCGCGGTTATTGAGTCGCGCGCAGAATGAAGGTATTATACGCATTTCTGTGAATATTCCGGAAGGCATTCACACAACGTTGGAAGAGACGCTCATCCAGAAATTTGGACTCCGGGATGCCATCGTCGTCGACAGCATCAGCTATGACGACGAGAAAATCATCCAGAAAGAGGTCGGTTCCGCGGCGGCGTATTACCTGGAAAACGTCTTGCGCCAGAACGAGGTCGTCGGGCTTTCCTCCTGGAGCGCGACTTTGATCGCCCTGGTGGACGCGATGCATGTGGTTCCGCGGCGCTCGAACGTTCGAGTGGTGCAGATATTGGGGGGCATCGGTACCGCCTCCGCCCAGGTCCAGGCTTCCCACCTGGCCAGCCGCCTGGCAAACCTGGTCAATGGCGATGTGGTTTTTCTGCCGGTGCCGGGGGTCGTGGGCTCGGAGGCGGCCTTGAACGTGCTCCTGGACGACGAAAACGTGCGCTCGGTCTTTTTGCTTTTTCCCCAGGTGACGACTGCCCTGGTAGGGATTGGGGCGATCGAGCCCTCCAATCTGCTGGCCGCTTCGGGGAATATTTTTACCGAAAAAGAGCTGGCCGCGCTGCGTGAGCATGGGGCCGTTGGGGATATTCTCCTGCGCTTTTTTAACGAGCAGGGGGCGCCCATGGAAGGATTTTTAACCAGCCGGGTGATATCGATGACGTTGGAACAGCTTCGCAAGGTAGAGCGGGCCATCGGGGTAGCCGGGGGACGGAGAAAATACGCTGCCATCCGGGGGGCGCTGTATGGAAAGCTGGTCAACATCCTGATCACAGACCACTTTACCGCCGAACGGCTGTGCAGGGAGTAAGATTCCCGCATCGCTCTTGCTTCGCAGAAGTATCTGTCCCAAGTCTGGTAGGTTTTGAAAAAAGAACAAGCTCGCAGTAAGATAGATTCGCCAAAATCATTCTTACAAGCGAGCTTGCCATGTCCATTGTCCTCCTGCAACTGCCTGAAGTCAAGTACTGCCAATCGGAA
>DATKLX010000217.1:0-6070 GCA_035542155.1 Anaerolineaceae bacterium | reverse complement strand
GGCTACAAAACCTGGCCGGGAATGACCAGCGGCCTGATGGTAGCGGGAGTAGGCGTGGCTTAGCTCACCATCCTGTTTCCTGGAGAAAAACTGCCTGGGCGATTTTTCCAAATTCGCCTACCAATCTTGGGACAAACACTCGCAGAATTACCACTTGACTCAAATTTTTTGTTTTGTTATAATGAATATGTACACAATCTTGAATAATTATTCAAGAACAGCCGGTAGTTGACTTTACCCTCAAATTTTGCTAGAATGGGAATCGACGTCACGAAAACGTTTGCGCAAACCTTTTCCTGCCCTCTTTTTCTCTCCCATCCCTATGACAACCATCCTTCAGGTCGCAAAAAAGGCCGGCGTTTCCCCAACTACCGTTTCGCACGTGATCAATAAAACGCGTTTCGTCTCCGAAGAAGTGATCGAACGCGTCCAGGCCGCCATGGACGAGCTGGGCTACCAGCCGAATGCACTGGCCCGCTCCCTGCGGCGAGGAGAAACCCATACCCTGGGATTGATCCTCCCCGACAGCGCCAACCCATTCTTCGCCGAAATCGGCCGTTCCATCGAAGTAGAAGCTTTTCAGTATGGGTATAGTGTGATCTTGTGCAATGCCGAAGGCGACGCCCAGAAAGAAATGCTCTATACGGATGTCCTTTCCAAAAAGCAGGTGGATGGGATGATTTTTGTGGCTACAGGTGAGGAGAGCGATTCGGTCCAGATTCTGCTGCGCCAGAGGCTGCCCCTCGTTTTGGTGGATCGCCAGTTGCCCGGTGTGGAGGCTGATAGCGTGTTAACCGACAACCGCCAGGGGGGCGTTCTCGCGGCCAACCATCTTGCCGGGGCCGGCCACCGCTCCTTCGGCTGCGTCACCGGGCCATCTTTCCTGACCCCCTCCGCGGAACGCGTGACCGGGTTTCTGGATACTCTGGGCCAGGCAGGATTTCCACCTTCAGAAGTGAAACAGGTGCGCGGAGATTTCCATCCAAAATCCGGATACGAGGGCGGCCTCGAGCTGCTCGCAGGAGCAATGCGTCCCACGGCGGTATTCTGCTGCAATGATATGATGGCGATTGGCCTGTACCGGGCAGCAGATGAGCTTGGCCTGCGCATCCCCGAGGATGTGGCCGTGGTGGGCTTTGACGACATCGACCTGTCTTCCTACCTCACGCCGCCCCTGACCAGCGTTTCTCAACCCAAAACCGAGATTGGGCGCGCGGCGATCCAGCTTTTGCTCAATCGCATTCGCAATCGTGAATTGCCCGCTCAACGAGTAATCCTCGACACTCACCTGGTGGTGCGCAAGTCCAGCAGCGTAGAAGAATCGATCACGCCTCTCTCCGCAAGTGATCGAAGCTGACCCGGTTCCTCCGGAACAGCCTGGGATGGCGAAGTTACATCCAATTTTGTGGCTCAAGATTTGTTTCAGGAAGAGACTTATGGACCCAAAACAAACTCACCGCGCCTGGAAACTGTTTTTGCTCCTGATCGCTTTGCTGGCCTCGTTGAATCTGGCCGCCTGCAGCGCTTTCTTCACCGTGGTCCCTATCGCGGAAGAGCGCCAGCTTTCCGAGGGGGGCAGCAACTCCAACAAGGGCTTCGACAAAGTCGCCTACGTGGATAAGATCTGGGAGAGCAAGGTCTTGCCCACCATGAAGAGTAAAGCCCTCGAATTTGACACCCTGTACACGGCGTTGAGCCAGGACCAGGAAGGGGCCAGCAAGAAATATGGCAACAAAGTGGGCGGACCCTACAACTTCACCACCAAATTCGAGGGTAAGGTAACTCAGGTCAACACCGAATCGCGCGCCGGGACCCTGGTCGTCGAGACCCAGGCGGGGGGGAAAACCGTCCCCGTGACTGTGCAGATCGGCCCGGTCTTCAAGGGTACGGCTATCCGCGACGCGGTTGGGTTTATTTCCTTCAACGAGTTCGTCAACCAGCTCCAGTTTGCCGACGTGGCGGATGAGCTCAACACCCGCGCCTACAACCTGTCGTTGAAAGACAAACACTTCGATACTACCCTGGTTGGAAAAACGGTCGCGATTACCGGGGCCTTCACACTGGATACCACTCCTGACCACGTGACGGTGATGCCGGTTTATTTCGACGTAAAATGAGCAAACCTTTATGACGGAAGCTCCCTCCACCTTACCGGAAGTAAACTCGCAGCCTCTCCCATCCGATGGAAAGGTGATCCTGCGGGCCGAACACATTACCAAGGTCTTCCCCGGCACCATTGCCCTCAGCGACGTGGATTTCAACACCTACCAGGGAAAGGTGAACGTCCTGGTCGGGGAAAATGGGGCGGGGAAATCGACGCTGATGAAGATCCTGGCAGGCGTGGAAGAGCCCACCGAGGGGCGGTTGATCCTGGAAGGCCAGCCCGTCCGTTTTCGCAGCCCCATCGAAGCCTCGAGCCACGGCATCGGCATTATCTACCAGGAACTGGACCTGTTCCCCAACCTGTCCATCGTGGAGAACATCTTCATGGCCCGCGAGATCACCGCCGGCGCGGGGATTGACCAGCGCGAGCAGGAGCGCCGCACCCGGGAGCTGCTCGCGCACCTGGAACACCCCATGGATCCGCGGACCCTGGTGGGAGATTTACGCCTGGGGCAGCAACAGATCGTCGCCATTGCGCGCGCCCTGGCCCAAAATGTGCGTATTTTGATCATGGACGAGCCAACTTCCGCCCTCAGCCGGACCGAGGTCACCGTGCTCTTCAAGGTGATCCGTGAATTAAAGGCCCGGGGAGTCTCGATCATCTATATTTCCCACAAGCTGGACGAGCTGCTGCAGATCGGGGATTATCTGACCGTGTTGCGCGATGGCAAGCTCCAGGCGGAAGCGCCCATCCAGAGCGTCAACCTTTCCTGGATTATTGAAAAAATGGTGGGGCGCAACCCAGCCGGCCTGTTCACCCACGAAAACCACGCCATCGGGGGAGAGCTGCTGCGCGTTGATGATTTGAGCCTGCTTCGCCCGGGCAGCGGGTATTTTGTCGACCACGTTTCCTTTACCCTGCACGCCGGAGAAATCCTGGGCATCTACGGGCTGATGGGGGCCGGGCGCACCGAGCTGTTCGAATGCCTGAGCGGTCTGCATCCCGAGGCGAGCGGCGCGATTTACCTCAATGGAGAAAAGGTGACCGATCCAAACGTGGATCAACGCATCGCACAGGGAATCGTGTTGATCCCCGAGGACCGGCAGGCCAGCGCGATCGTGCCAACCCTCTCCGTGAGCGAAAATATGGTCCTGGCCAGCCTGAGCCGCTACGTCCGCCGGGGGGCGCTCTCCTTCCGCGCGATCGCGAAAGACGTGGTCCGGATGATCAAGAACCTGTCCATCAAGGTTTCGAACCCCGAGCAGCCGATCACCGCATTGAGCGGCGGCAACCAGCAGAAGGTGGTCGTGGGCAAAGGGTTGATGACCGGACCCAAGGTCTTCATTATGGATGAGCCCACGCGGGGGATCGACGTGGCTGCGAAATCCGATATGGCCGAGGTCATGAACATGCTGGCCAAACAAGGCTATGGGATTTTGTTCTCAACTTCGGAGTTGAAAGAAATCCTGGCCATTTCCGACCGGATTCTGGTGATGTCAAAAGGCAAGATTACCAGTGAAATGAACCGTTCTGAGGCGACCGAAGAGGCGCTCGTCAACGCTTCAGCCGTCGGCCACGGCCCTATTCAGGAGTGAGGAAAATCATGAGCTCTGCAGAATTGAAACCCCCGTTAGATTCACAACCCGTCGCCAGGCCTCAGGCCAGACGCCGCCAGCCGCTGAGCATGGTGTTGCTCAAGGCGCGCACCTTTATCGCCCTGATCGTGCTGGTCATCTTCTTCTCGATCCTCTCCCCAAACTTCCTGACTCCGGAAAGCCTGATCATCACGATCAAGCACATCGCGATCAACGCCATCATCGCCGTGGGGATGACCTTCGTGATCGTTAGCGGGGGGATCGACCTGTCGGTGGGCTCGGTCGTCGGCCTGGCGGGGATGATCGCCGGCCTGCTGATCGACCAGGGCCTGGTGCTGCCCATGTTCGGCGTGATCGTCTATATGAGAGTCTGGCTGATCGTGCTCGTCGCGCTCATCGCCGGAACGCTGATCGGGGCCTTGAACGGCTGGGTGATCGCCAAGCTGAACGTGGCTCCCTTCATCGCCACGCTGGGCACGATGTACGCAGCGCGGGGGTTTGCCCTGCTCTCCAACAACGGAGCGACTTTCCCGAACCTGGTCGGCAGGCCCGAGCTGGGCAATACCGGCTTCCCATGGATCGGCGCCGGCCTGATCCTGGGCATCCCGGTGCCCATCTGGCTGATGATCGTGATCGGCCTGGTGGCGGCTTTCGTGGCCACGCGCACGCCTTTTGGCCGCCACGTCTTTGCCATTGGTGGGAATGAACGCGCCGCCACCCTCTCGGGGGTGCGGGTCAACCCTACCAAGATCCTGGTGTACATGATTTCGGGGTTTTGCTCGGCCCTGGCCGGCCTGATCGTCTCCTCCCAACTGGTGGCTTCCCATCCCGCTTCGGGGACTTCCTTCGAGCTGAATGCGATTGCGTCGGCGGTATTGGGCGGCACTTCGATGTCTGGCGGGCGCGGCAGCATTGGCGGTACCATCGTCGGCGCGTTCGTCATCGGGGTGTTGAGCGACGGCTTGATCATGGTCGGGATTTCCGATTTCTGGCAAACCGTGATCAAAGGGTTTGTGATCGTTCTGGCGGTCGCCGTCGACCAGGCCCAGGTGCGCATGCAGGCCGTCGCGGCGTTGCAGCAGGAAAGGGGGTGAGATCCACAAAGATACCTGATCTTACAACCTGGCGTATCTTCTGAAAGCGTCAATTTTGGAACAACAGCAAAAACTCTTTGGTTCCATCGGATCAGATTGAAAAGAAGGAGAAGAGAATTATGTTTACCAAAAGATGGGCTTCTGTCCTTTCCATCCTCGCTGTACTGGCAATCGTATTGAGCGCCTGCGCGCCAGCAGCCACCCCAACCACGGCCCCGGCTCCCACCCAGCCTCCGGCCGCCCCGGCTGCCACCCAGGCACCGGCCCCAACCGAGGCTCCTGCTGCTCCAGCGGCGTCCGGAAAGAAGCTGATTGCGATCATCACCGCCTCGCTGGACAATCCCTTCTTTGTGACCATGGCCGACTCGGCCAAGGCAGAAGCGGAGAAGCTGGGCTACGACACCTGGGTAGCCAGCCACAACGACGACGCCAACAAGCAGAACGAGCTGATCGACACGGCCATCTCCAAGAAGGCGGCGGCGATCATCCTGGACAATGCCGGCGCGGACGCCACCATCGCGGCGATCAAGAAAGCCAAGGATGCGGGCATCCCCTCCTTCCTGGTGGACCGCGAAGTGAATGCCACCGGGGTAGCGGTATCGCAGATCGTGTCCAACAACTTCCAGGGAGCCACGCTGGGAGCGGCGGAGTTTGTCAAGCAGATGGGTGAGAAGGGCAACTACGTCGAGCTGACCGGCAAGGAATCCGACACCAACGCCGGGGTGCGCTCGCAGGGCTACCACAGCGTGATCGACAAGTACCCGGACATGAAGATGGTTGCCCAGCAGACGGCCAACTGGAGCCAGCAGGAAGCCTTCCAGAAGATGGAGACCATCCTGCAAGCCCACCCGGACATCAAGGGCGTGATTTGCGGAAACGACACCATGGCGGTGGGGGCTGCGGCTGCGCTCAAGGCTGCCAACCGCAGCGACGTGATCGTGGTTGGGTTTGACGGCAGCGACGACGCGGGCCAGGGGATCAAGGACGGCTCGATCAAGGCTACCGTCTTGCAGCCCATCGTTGGCCTGGCCACCATGGCTGTCGATCAGGCGGATCAATATCTCAAGAACGGCAAGACCGGCCTGGATGAAAAGCAGACCGTCGACTGTATCCTGATCACCAAAGCCAACGTCGCCGGGCTGAAGAATTTCGCCCTCTCCGAAGCCGCCAGCTCGGGCGGCGGCCCGAAGAAGCTGATTGCGATCATCACCGCCTCGCTGGACAATCCCTTCTTTGTGACCATGGCCGACTCGGCCAAGGCAGAAGCGGAGAAGCTG
>DATKLX010000216.1:0-13349 GCA_035542155.1 Anaerolineaceae bacterium | reverse complement strand
GAACCGGGAACCGAGAACCGTTTCTTTCCTCCCCCAGAATCCGTTTGTGTGGATTTTAGAGCCTCTGGTTTTCCTCCCCCAAAATCCTGTTTTTGGATTTTGGTGCGCCAGCGGGCAGGAGGGGGTTGCCCCGCGCCCGGTCATCCACACCCACCCGTCCAGGCATAGGGGCGAAGTATGGACTTCCTCTACAGTCAGCACGCAGCGACCCGGGCTGCACAGCGCAACCTCTACCCCCTGTTTTCCCTCCACCCCACCAGCCGCTCGACCAAACCAAAATCCCAGGGATCGTTCAGCTCGAGAATGACGTGGGCCGCCCGCGCATCGACGAACTCGTCCAGGCTGGCGGGAATAGAAACACCCTCCAGGAGCACCGAGCGTTCGATCTCCTCCGCATTGCGGCCGATCTCCCCGCACCAGCGGTCGAGGATTTCGTTCTTCCGGCGGAAACTCTCCGGCGGGCCAAACCCGTTCCAGATATCGGCGTAGCGGGCGGCCAGCTTCAGGGTGACCTTCTCCCCTCCCCCACCGATCAGGACCGGGATCTTGCGCACCGGCGGCGGGTTGAGCTTCGCCCAACGGTCGAAGATCACCGGGAGAGCCTTACCCAGGTCTCTCAGCCGCGAGGCCGGCGTGCCAAAGGGGTATCCATACTCTGCATAATCCTTGCGCTTCCACCCTGCGCCGATCCCGAAAATCAACCGTCCGCCGCTGACGTGGTCGACCGTCCGCGCCATGTCGGCCAGCAGGCTGGGGTTGCGGTAGGAGTTGCAGGTCACCAGGCAGCCGATCTCGGCGCGCTGCGAGAGCACCGCCATCGCGGTCAGCAGCGTCCAGCCTTCGAAGTGCGGCGCGTCCTGGTCGCCGTAGACCGGGAAGAAATGGTCCCAGGTCCAGATGGTGTCCACCCCCAGCGCCTCGACCTGGCGAACCGCCTCCGAAAACGAGGCGTAAGTAGTATTTTGAGGGTGAAGCTGTACACCGACGCGAAAGCGAGCCATAATTATTTATTCCCCATGATATTTTTCCAGCCAATCTCCAAGACGGATGTACATTTCTTCATCCGAAACATTCCAATTCGATACCGATATCTTAATCTGTTGGGGTAAGTGGATCGTCAAGTTCGTCGTTGGGTGGGCGCCATGCTGAGAGTAGGCCATTTTATGCTTGAAGGTAATATTTTCAATTGAGCGCGCATGGACGCGGATCGGTTTGCGCAGCTGTTTAACCCGAAAATAGATCCAGAGGTATTCACCCTGAGTTTCAATCCGTACCGGTCCATGTAAAAACTGCCAGATTAGGATCGGACAAGCTATGAATAAAAGAAAGGCCCCAAAAAGAATATACAATAAATTTCCACCAGGAAGTGCTGCAAAAAACATATATGCCGAGAACGGCACCAGGACTGGGATAATCAACCAGGCCCAAACTGGGGCTTTGAACACCAGATCACCGGTCAGGTTCGTTGTTGGTTGGTAAACAGGCTGGTCCGGATGGAACGCCGGCGGCTGCCCCCACAAGTCTGTTTTCTTCTGGCGGATCAATTCAATGATAAAGTCATAATTCACCACCATTTTGCTGATTTTTATACAATCACCATTATGGCAAATGACTTTGATCCCTGGATCAAAAAAACCGGATGACTTCATTCCAGAAATTTCATTCCAGCCGATCCGCAGATCCTCTCCAAACAAGGTCCATTCGGCGATTCCTTTTTCATCAACCAATAGGGTCTTCGTACTTTCATATATAAGGTAAAGCGTAAAGATTGCTATTCCGACTGAGCTCAAAACAAAGGCGACCGGCGCCTCTCCAATCATGGCCAGGACGCTTACGGCAACCGTCAGGATAAAAAACAGACAAAAAAATATGGAATAAATTCGCGAGTAATGAAAACGTACTTGAAAAGGCTTGGATGTATCCATGAGTCGAAGTCCTCATTGATTTTGCATTGAAACACAAAGGACATGAAGTTACTTAGAGTGTATCATTATTTTTGAAAGTGTTTCCAACTCAGAATACCCTCGCATATATTGCTTAATGCGAGGCGCAAATCGCCAAAAGAACGTGTCAACTTAGAGCGTGGACAAAAGAAGTTGAAGCAGGCTATCCTTTACAGCCAGCCCTCATTCATGTCATTGCGAGACCGGTGCTTTTCCGGGCGAAGCAATCTCCAAGCACACCAAGCAGGGCTCCAGTCGTCCATAGCCCCTCCAGACAAAAAGCCCTTTCCTTGGTTGTTTTGGAGGTTGCCACGTCGGGTCGGATGTAAAGACCGTTCCTTCGGATCAGCTCCCTACCGACCCTCCTCGCAACGACGTGGAGTGAGGCCACTGGTCACTGTTCTCCCTGAACTGCGCTCTGTTCTCTTTTTTTCTCTATGATCTCCGTGGGCTCTGTGATAAATTCTTATTCCCTGGCCAGGTTCAATGCATAGTCCACAATCATCCCCGGGATGTCCACCCCGGTCAGCGGGACCGTGGAGTGGTACTCCATCGTGTGATTGACCTCATTCACCAGGAAGCCCCGGTCGGGGTCCTCCAGGATGTCGATCGCCAGCGCCCCGCCGCCGACCGCCTGGGCCGCGGCCTGGCTGAGCGCGTCGATCTCGGGGGTCACCGGGCAGACCTCGGCCTTCCCACCCCGCGCCGTGTTGGTGATCCAGTGCGGCGAGCTGCGGTAAATCGCGCACACCGTCCGGTTGCCGATGACGAAGGAGCGGATGTCCCGCCCCGGCTTGGCGACGTACTCCTGGATGTAAAAGACCGAGTGCTGGAACGACCCCAGGACGTCCTTGTGCTCGAGCACCGCCTCGGCTGCCTCGCGGTCGTTGATCTTGGAAAGCAGCCGACCCCACGATCCGATCAACGGCTTGAGCACCAGCGGGTAGCCGACCTGGTCCATCAGCTCCAGCGCCGATTCCGGAGTGAACGCCACCCACACCTTCGGCTGCGGCACGCCTGCCTTCTGCAATAGGACCGAGGTGGTCAGCTTATCCCCACAGTTGGCGGCGACATCGGCCCTATTCACCGTGGGGATCCCCCAGCCGTTGAGGATCTGGGCGATGTACAGCCCGTTCTTGTACGAAAGCGAGCGCTCGATGACCACGTTGTACTCCCGCCAGCGCTCCGGCTCGTCCAGCGCAAAAACCGCCTGGCGGTCGTCGATCTTGTCGTATTCGACGCCGCGCTTCTCCAGGCACTCGAACAGCCACTTTTCTTCCACCCGCACCCGCGAATACAACACGCCGACTCTCATGAATCGCCTCCCAGGAAAAGATCATCGTGAAACAAGAGAACGGAGAAAAGAGAGCAGTAAAAAAGTTCTGCCATATACTGTTCTCCGTTCTCTGTTCTTCACTTTTTTATAACCGTTCCAACACAGCCTTCGTCAGCGCCTCGGTGGTGACGCCATCGGCAAGGCGGCCGCCGGGGAGGACCAGGCCCGTTTCCAGCACAGCACTGACCGCCGCTTCGATTCTATCAGCCGCCTCGGGCAGGCTCCAACTCAGGCGAGCCAGCATCGCCGCGCTGAGCACCGCTCCTATCGGGTTGGCGATCCCCTGCCCGGCGATGTCCGGCGCGGAGCCGTGGACCGGCTCGGCCAGGGCCAGCTCGTCGCCCCAATTGAGCGAGGGGGCCAGCCCCATCCCCCCACCCCACGGCGCGGCCGCGTCGGAGAGGATGTCCCCGAACAGATTGGTCGTAACCAGCGCGTCCAGCCGCTCTGGCTCGCTGACGATCTTCATCGCCGCCGTGTCCACCAGCAGCTCGTCGACCGTCCACTCCTCGCCAGCCTGGCGCTGCCCCTCGAGCGTCTCACGGACCGTGTCGCGGAACAGGCCATCCGTCACCGGCAGGATGTTGGCCTTGTGGACGATGGTCAGCCGCCTGCGCCCCTCGGAGCGCAGCAGGACCAGGGCGCGCAGCGCGATCCGCTGCGAAGCCCGCCGCGTGATCACCCGCTCGGCGATGGCGGTGTCGCCCTCGCGCCGCTCGCGCCCGGCGTACAGCCCCTCGGTGTTCTCGCGCACGATCACCAGGTTCACCCCCGGTTTGGGCGAGACGCACGGCAGGCTGCGCACCGGGCGGATACTGGCGTACAGGTCCAGCGACTGGCGCAGGACCAGGATCGCCGAGCGGTAGCCCTCTACCTTCCGCGAGGGGGAGGAGACCGCGCCAAACAGCGCCGCGCCGCATGCTCGCACCGCCGCGAGCGTCTCCTCTGGCACCGAGATCCCCCGCTCGAGGAAGCAGTCCCAGCCCGCGGGGACCTGGATCGTCTCCAGGTCCGGGAAAACTGCCTTCAGCACCTCCACCGCCGGCGGGATTACCTCGCGCCCGATGCCGTCTCCCGGGATCACGCACAGTTTCGGCATACACTACTCCTGCCCGGGGAAGCGCCCGTATTTGCGCATGTAGGGCACGATCCCGCCCTCATCCAGGATATCCTGGGCGAATTTCGGCAGCTCGGGCAGGGGATATTCATTCTCCGTACCATCCTCCCGCTCGACCAGTACCCGCTTGCCGCGGATATCCAGCCGCACCCGATCGCCATCTGCCAGCCCGGCCACGATCTCCGGCGATTCGAAGAGAGGAATCCCCAGGTTGAGCGCGTTGCGGTAGAAGATGCGCGCGAAACTCAGCGCCACGATCGCCCCCACCTGGCGCCTCTTGAGCGCCTCGACGGCGTATTCGCGCGAGGAGCCGCAGCCAAAGTTTTCCTCGGCCACGATCAAGTCCCCCGGTTGGGCGTTTCTGGCGAAATCCGGTCGCGCCTCGATGAACGCCGCCTCGCCCACATCCGCCGCCGGTCGCATATACGGCGCGTACCTCCCCGGCACGATCTGGTCCGTATCCACATCCGATCCAAATTTCCATACTCTAGTCATTGAAAGTCCTTTGCTCCGTAGAAACAGTTGCTTAGTTGCTTGGTTACTCAGGCACTTAGGGAAGAGCCCCTGACTGTCCTGCCTTTTTGCCTTGGTGCCCAAGCAACGGATCAACTGAGTACCTGTTCTTCCTAATCAGCAATCTCCTATCCTCAATCAGCAATTTCTACATCCCTTGGATCCGCAATCCTGCCCGTCAGCGCCGTCGCTGCCGCGACGCCCGGCGAGGCCAGGTAGATCTGCGCGGTCGGCGCGCCCATGCGGCCCTTGAAGTTGCGGTTGGCCGTCGAGAGGCAGACGTCGTTCTCGCCCAGCGTGCCCAGGTGGCGGCCCATGCACATCCCGCAGCCCGGGGTGGTCAGCACCGCCCCCGCCTCGATCAGCGTCGAGAGGGTGTCGTCCGCCGCGGCGCGGGCCAACTCGCGGCTCGAAGCCGGGGTAACGATCATGCGCAGCCCGCTGGCGATGCGCCTGCCCTTCAACACCCGCGCCGCGGCGGCCATATCCTCGTAGCGCCCGTTGGTGCAGGTGCCCAGGAAGACCACGTCCACCTTCCGCCCCGCCAGCTCCGAGAGGTCCGAGACGTTATCCACCGCGTGCGGCGCGGCGACCTGCGGCTCCAGGTCCCTCAGGTCGACCGCCAGGGTCCGGGTATAGCTTGCCTCCGGGTCGAGGAACAGCCATTCCGGGCGCGTAAAGCGTTCGGGCAGCTCGCCGTACGGCGGGACGATTCCCACTTTGGCTCCCATCTCGACCGCCATCGAGGCCAGGGTCTGCCGGCCAGGAAGGGGCAGCCAGTCCAGACCGTGGTACTCGACCGCCATGTAGTTGGCCCCGGCGATGGTGATCTCGCGGCACAGCTTGAGCGCCAGGTCCTTGGCGTCCACCCATTCCGGGAAGCGCCCCCTCACCACCACCTGCAGGGTCTCGGGCACGCGCAGCCAGGTCTGCCCCGTCGCCCAGATCAGGGCCACGTCGGTCGAGCCCATCCCCGAGCCGAAGGCGCCCACCGATCCGTAGCCGGTCGAGTGCGAATCCGCCCCCATCACGATCTTGCCCGGCCCGGCGATGCTCTCCTCGACCAGCACCTGGTGGCAGATCCCGCGCCCGATGTCGAACAGGCGCAGCCCCTGCTCGACGGCAAAGCGCCGCACCAGGTTCTGCGAATCGGCCGTCCCCACCGTGGAGGGCGGCGAGACGTGATCGAAGACGATTGCCAGCCGCTCCGGGTACTTCACGTTCTGCACCCCCAGCTCCTCGCGCATGATCTTGATAATCGAAGGGGTCAGCGAGTCGTGGCTCATCACCGCGTCCGGCTCGACCACCACGAACTCCCCCGCCCGCACCTGCCGCCCCGCGGCATGGCTCAATATCTGTTCCGCGAATGTCTGTCCCATCTACCGTTCTCCGTTCTCTGTTCTCGTTAAACCTTCACCTGCTCATTCGCCGGCTGCGCCTCGTGGACGGACTGGAGCAGGCCGTCGACTTCGTCGAGGGTGATCTGGTGCTGGTCGGCGAGGACCTTGACTTTCTCGGTGATCCGGCGCACCTCCTCGTCGCTCAGCTCGAGGCCGAGCTGGTCCGCGCGGTAGCGGATGGCGTTCCAGCCCGTCAGGCGGTGGGCGATGTGGATGTAGCGGGTCAGCCCGAAGTCCTCCGGGCGCAGGATCTCGTAGGTCGTCGGGTTATTCAACACCGCCTTGGCGTGGATGCCGGCCTTGTGGGTGAACGCGGAGAACCCGGTGATGTAATTGTTGAAGGGAATGTCCACGCTCACCAGGCGCGCGATAGCCTGGTCGAGGTGCATGATCAGCGGCAGGTGGTACTTGCTGACCAACCCCGGGTCGACCGAGTACAGCCGGGCAATCAGCCCGCCCAGGGGTGTGATCCCGTTGCGCTCGCCGATTCCCAGGATGCTGGTGTCGACGTGGGTCGCCCCCGCTTCCAGCGCGGCGAAGGCGTTGGCGATGGCGCAGCCGGTGTCGTTGTGCCCGTGGAACTCGATGTCCGCCTTGACCCGCGCGCGCAGCTCCGAAACGAGCTGGTAGATCTGCCGCGGGTTGCCAATCCCCACCGTATCGGCCACGCCGACCCGGTTCCAGCCCATCCGGTCCACCGCCTCGTAGACCCGGAAAAGGTCCTCGGGCGTGCTGCGCAGACTGTCCTCGGTGCTGAAGCGCATCTCTACGTTCTGCTTGCTCAAGTACTCGTAAACTTCCTGGGCCATGTCGATGATCTCGTCAATGCTGTGCCCGTGGCTGAACTCGCGCAGCTTGGACGAAGTGCCGATGACCACGTCCACCCCCTGGACCCCGGTCTCCACGGCGATGCGTACGTCCTGCACCGCGCAGCGGGTGTGGGTGAGAGTCTTGGCCCGCAGCCCCAGCCCGGCAATCGCCTTGCAGTCCTTCTCGCTCTGCGGCGACGCACACGGGGTGGTCACCTCAATGTACTCGACCCCGAAGGCGTCCAGCAGCGTGGCGATGCGGATCTTCTGCTCGGTGGTGAAAAACGCGTTGACAAACTGCTCCCCCTCTCGCAGCGTCGAGTCGATGATAAAGAAATGATCCAGTGACATGGTTTACTCCTAAAAAGAAAAATCGAGAACAGAGAACCGAATTTCGTGTCTTCCTGACCCAGAACGTCAGGACTGGGTCGTGGTTCTCTTTTTCTCCGTTCAATCCATAAGCATCTCCAGCGCCTGGACCAGAACCTCGATCGCTTTCAAATACTCCGGGATGAGGATGTGTTCCTCCGGGGTGTGGTCCAGGTTGGAGTCGCCGGGGCCGTAGGCGGCCGCAGGGACGTTCCAGGCCGGGCCGACCAGGTTCAGGTCGGCGGTGCCGGTTTTCAACACGAACCCGGGCTGCCCCCCGGCCTTGCGGATGCCGGACAGCAGCGCCCGCACCAGGGAAGTGTTCTTCTCCCCCTGGTAAGCGGGGGTAAACGCCTCCAGGAAAAGCTCCCCGTCCCCGGCCAGCTCGTGCAGAGCGGCTTCCAGCCCGGAGAACTCCAGGCCAGGTGGAATACGGAGGCCAATTTTGAGCCTGGCGGTTTCGCTGAAACCGTCCGTGCTGGTATTCATTTCACGTAACGTGGGGGTAAGCTGATCGAAAATGCGCTCGCGGGAGTTGTTCCACTCGGTCGCGAAGCGGGCCAGGTTGTTCCAGAAGCGGACCGCGCCTTCAGCGGCGCTTTCCACGCGGGCCGCGGTGTGGGCGAGCGAGCGGCGCAGGGTGTAGGTCAGCCACAGGCTGCCTTTGTACCCCAGGGTGACCCGGTCCCAGTTGCTGGGCTCGCCGATGATCACCATCTCGGGGGCGGGGTAGGTCCGGCACAGGTAGCGCGCCCCAGGCGAATCCCCCTCCTCGCCCACCGCCCCGATCACCGCGATGCGCCACCCCGGTCGCAAGCGGACCCGCGCGGCGGCGGCGGCGAAGCAGGCGAGCGGCCCTTTGGCGTCCACCGCTCCCCTGCCGTACAGCCGCTCGCCGTCGCGGCGGACCGGGATCTCCCCCAAGACGGTGTCGATATGTCCAAGAAGGAGGATCTCTTTAGGACCATCGCCGACCACGCCCACGGCGTTACCGGCATCGTCAGCGGCGGCGCGGAAGCCCATTCCGCGCATCGCGCCGACCAGGGTTTCTACGGCCCCGGCTTCTGAACCGGTCGGGCTGTAGACCTCCAGCAAGCCGTGGAGCAGGTCGACTGCATCCATCTACTCGGAGCCTTCGATGGGGGATGAAGAGGAAAGCACCTGCTCCACCGCGCGGGCGACCTGGGCCAGCTCGGCCTGGGTGATCACCAGGGGCGGCAGGAAGCGTATCACGGTCAGGCCGGCGGGCAGGGCCATCACGCCCAGCTCCATCAGCCTCTGCAGGTACGGGGTGACCTTCTGCTTCAGCTCGATGCCCACCATCAGCCCCAGCCCGCGCACTTCGCGGATCAGGGGTGAGCGGATCTGGCTGAGCTGCCCCTTGAACCAGGCGCCCAGCTCCGCGGAGCGGGCCGCCAGGTCGTTGCTCACGAGGGTATCCAGCGCAGCCACGGCCGCGGCGCAGGCCAGCGGGTTCCCCCCAAAGGTCGAGCCGTGGACCTGCGGGGGCAGCTCGCCCAGGCGCGCGCTCAGCAGGGTCGCGCCCATCGGCACACCCCCCGCGATCGACTTGGCCACGCAGAGCAGATCAGGTTCCAGGCCGTAGTGCTGGAAGGCGAACAGCCTGCCCGTGCGGCCAAACCCCGTCTGGACCTCATCCAGGATCAGCAAAGCGCCGCGCTCGCGGCAGATTTCTTGAGCGCCGCGCAGATAGTCGGCCTTCCCGGGGTGCACCCCACCCTCGCCCTGGACCACCTCGAGGATCACCGCGGCAGTCTGACCGGTTACCGCGCCGCTCAGGGCAGCCGGGTCGTTGTAGGGCACGTGCTTGAATCCCGGCACGAGCGGCTCGAAGGGGGCGCGGTATTTCTTCTCCCAGGTAGCCGAGAGCGCTCCGAAAGTGCGCCCGTGAAAGGCGCGCATCGTCGCCACGATCTCGGTCCGCCCGGTCAGGAGGCGGGCGAACTTCAGGGCAGCCTCGATGGCCTCGGTCCCCGAGCTGCACAGGTAGACGCGCGGCATCCCCGCCAGCCCGCACAGCTTCTCCACCAGGGCGGCGCGCCGGTCGTTGTAGAACATCTCCGGGCAACTGATCAGCACCTGCGCCTGGCGCGCGATGGCCTCCGCCACCGCCGGGTTGGCGTGGCCCAAATTGGCCGCCCCCTGCCCGCCGACGCAGTCGATGTAGGCCTTCCCGTCCGCATCCCACAGTGTGGCCCCCTGCCCGCGCACGATCGCCACCGGCCGCTTGGTATACACACCGGTCGCGTGCGCCGTCTCGATTTGCTGAATTTCCGCCGTAGTAACTACCGCTGGAGATGTAGTCATTTTTACTCCACTCAAAATATTCACCACAGAGTACACAACCCAGTCCTGGCTGTCCTGGGTTGTGTACTCTGTGGTTACAGATTTTAAGAAATTACCGTACCCTTGCCAGCCAGGGCATTCTGCAGGGGCTGCTCGACGCGGCCGTCGGCGAAAACGACCTTCGACACGCCCAGGTCGAGGGCTTCGCTCGCCCCGAGGACCTTCTTCTTCATCCGCCCTTCGGCAAAAGAGAGCGCCTGCTCCAGCCCAACCCGCGGAAGATGGGCGATCAGGGTACTCTCGTCCGGGAAAGAGCGCATCAGCCCGGGGACGTTGGTCAGAATGACCAGTTGCTCCGCCCCCACCGCCCCGGCGACCATCGCCGCGGCGCGGTCGGCGTCCACGTTCAAGGCATCCCCCTCGGGCGAGATCGCCAGCGGCGAGACCACCGGAGTCATCCCCGTCGCGACCAGGGTCTGCAGCAGCGCGCCGTTGACCGTCTCGATCTTGCCGGTGTAATCGTCGCGCAGCATGCGCTGCCGGCCGTGTTCGACGATGCGGATGGCGTCCTTGCGTTTGGCGACCATTAGCCGCCCATCCAGGCCGGAAAGGCCAAAGGCGTTCACCCCGGCCTTCTGCAGCCGCTCGACCAGCAGGGTGTTGATCCGCCCATTGGTCACCATGGCGAAGATCTCCAGGGTAATCCGGTCGGTGTAGCGGCTGGTGAACCCGCTGGCGCTGGTCACGAAGCGCGGCGGGTGACCCAGTTTTTCCGAGATCTCGTTGGTCTCCGCCGACCCGCCGTGGACCACGATCACTGCCTGCCCGCTCTTCACCAGCGCGGCCACATCCTGGCACACTGCATCCAGCGCCACCCCTTCAGAACCACCGATCTTGACGACGATCATGTTTTGATTCCTCAATGAAAGTGCATTGTGAGCAAAGAACGGAGAACAGGAAAAGTCAGTTTTTTCTTACTGGTCTCTGCTCTCCGTTCTCTTCTAAATCGGATGCAGGCCGCTGAATTCCAGCCCACACGTCTCTTCAAACCCGCACATCACGTTCATCGACTGGACCGCCGAGCCGGCTGCGCCCTTCATCAGGTTGTCGATGGCCGCCAAGGCCACCAGGTGCCCACTCTCGGGGTCCAGCTCGAAGCCCACGTCGGCGTAGTTGCTGCCGGCCAGGATCTTCGGCTCGGGCACGCGGTAGATCCCGCGCCGGTCCTTGACGAGCCGCACGAAGGGCTCGGCCTCGGCCCAGGCGCGGTACGCCCGCCACAGGTCTTTTTCGGTCACCCCCGGCTTGACGAAGCAGTGCGCCGCCGCCAGCGCCCCGCGCACCAGGTCCACCGAGGTCATGGTCAGGTGCACGTCCGCCAGGCCCAGCTCCTGGATCACCTCCGCCGTGTGACGGTGCCCGTAGGCCGAGAAAGTGCGTACCACGCTGCTCCGCTCGGGGTGGTGCGAGCCCGGGTTGGGTGACGCCCCGCCCTCAGACGACCCGACCTTGATATCGACGATCACCGGCCGCGATGAATCGATCAAACCGGCCTTTGCCGCCACGTAGAGCGCCAGGATCGAGGCAGTGGCGTTGCAGCCCACCCCGCTGACGTAGCTGGCGCTGAGCATCTCTTCGCGGTGCAGCTCCGGCAGGCCGTAGACGAATTTGTCCAGCCAGTCTGGGGCCGCGTGGCTTTCTGCGTAGAATTTCTGGTACAGATTGGGGTCGCGCAGGCGGAAATCGGCCGACAGGTCGACGATTTTCGGGGCCAGGGTGGCGTACAGCTCGATCAGCTTCTGGCTCTCGCCGTGCGGCATGGCCAGGAAGAGCAGGTCGCAGGGTTCGAGCACCTGGCGCGAGGTGAATTTCAACTGGGTGCGCTTGCGCAGGTTGGGGTGCTGCTGGTAGACGTACTCGCCCAGGTGGCTTTCCGACGTAGCCTGCCGGATCTCCACGTGGGGATGGTCGAGCAGCAGGCGGAGCAGCTCGCCCCCGCCATACCCCGAAGCGCCGACGATGGATACTCTCATCTCAACACCCCCGCGTGTACCCCCATCGGCAGCCCGGAATGGTAGGCGTAGGCCGGGATCGGGTAGGTGTTCGGGAGGTTATTGAAGGCGGGCAGCCTGCGCTCCAAGGCGCCGTTGGCTACCTGGAGCGTGTAATCCACGATCACGCCGGCGATGTCCACGCCCGTGGTCGGGGCCAGGGTATGGAACTCCATCGTGTGGTTGACCTCGTTGACCAGGTAACCGCGGTGCGGGTCCTCGAGGACGTCCACCGCCAGCACCCCTCCGCCCACCGCCTGGGCGGCGGCCTGGCAGACGGCGTGCAGCTCGGGGGTCACCGGGCAGACTTCGCCCTGCCCGCCGCGCGCGGTGTTGGTGATCCAATGCGACGAGGTGCGGTAGATCGCACAGATCGTCTGGTCGCCGACCACCATGGCGCGGATGTCGCGGCCCGGTTTCTGAATGTATTCCTGGATGTAGAAGACCGAGTGCTGGTAGGAGCCGAGGGTCTCTTTGTGCTCCAGGACCGCCTCGGCTGCATCGCGGTCGTTGATCTTGGAGAGCAGTCGCCCCCAGGATCCCACGATCGGCTTGAGCACCACGGGGTAGCCCATCTCCTCGATCGCCTCCAGGGCAGATTCAGGGGTGAAGGCCACTTTTACTCGCGGTTGGGGGACGCCCGCTCGGGCCAGAGCCATCGAAGTGGCCAGCTTGTCCCCGCAGACCATGGCCACCTGGGCCATATTGACGGTGGGAACGCCCCAGGAGTTGAGCAGTGAGGTAATATACAGCCCGCGCGCGAAGGACAGGCTGCGCTCCAGCACCGCTGCGTACTCCATCCAGCCTCCCGCCTGGCCGATTTCCAGGTGGGCGCTGCTGTCGTCGATTCGCTCGTGAACCACGCCGCGTTTTTCCAGGCACGCCAGCAGCATCTTTTCTTCAACCCGAACGCGAGATAAAAGCACCCCGATTTTCATGATGGCTTCCCTGTCTCTGCGCGGCTACTCGCCCCAGTCTTCCTGTTCCATGGGGGCCAGATCGAGCACCAGCGGGTCGAGGCCCACGACCTCGAGATCGACCCCGCAGTCCGAGCAGACGACGATCTCACCCTGCATCACATCGGTGAGGATCAATTCGGCTTCACATTCCGGGCAGGTTGCAGTTTGTTGGTCAGACATTTTCGTTCTCCTTCTAACAAATGGCTTATGGATAAAAAAATCCCTCCGGGTCGGAGGGATTTGGTTGGATATCTTCGCAAAAAAGCCCGCTGCTCAGTCAAACGCCAAGGGTCCACTCTCCCGAGAGGTGATGTCGAGTGTTCGTCGCTTCAATGGCGTGTACTGCGCGGTAGGGCTGAACATATTAGAGTTCATTTTAGCCCGAATGAAACATCTGTCAAGGGTGATTTTTTCGGTGATTACCCACAAATAGGAAGGGAATAGAAAGCTCTGCTCGAACGTGGTAAATTGAGGTTGCGAAACCAAATTTATCGTTAGGAGCAGAGCCAGAATGAATATAGCACTAGAAACCAGCCTTGCCAAGT
>DATKLX010000215.1:0-17816 GCA_035542155.1 Anaerolineaceae bacterium | reverse complement strand
TCCGATTGGCAGTACTTGACTTCAGGCAGTTGCAGGAGGACAATGGACATGGCAAGCTCGCTTGTAAGAATGATTTTGGCGAATCTATCTTACTGCGAGCTTGTTCTTTTTTCAAAACCTACCAGACTTGGGACAGATACCTTTGTTTTCATTTTTGCCAGATCGATTTTCGCAAGTGCTTAGGGAAAGAAACGCATTCGGTATCTCGCCTTATAAGCCAGTTGCGAATAACTTGCGGATGGCCGGAGCAGGCAGGCCGGACTGTTCGACCAGCGCTATGAGCTCGATGCCCAGCTGGCGCATCTCGTCGGGCGCCTGCTGGCAATGCCAGGCGCCGCCTACCTCGGCCGTTCGGGTGGCAAGGAATAGACGAAATAGGATGACCTGGAGAAACGTTGGCGTGGCCCCAAAAAATGCAGCGTTGCTTTTCGGAACGATGGCGAAACCATTTGCCCGCAGCACAGAAAGCGCCTCGCGCATCGCCCTGGCGAGCAAGTACAGATCGGCGCTCGAGCGGGCCAGCGCGTAATTGTCACACTGGTGCCGGATCAGGAGATGCGCAAACGGAGCCACCAACGCGGCATGGGTCGCCAGGTAATCGGAAATTTGGGTGGAGATTTCCACCCGAAAACCAGCCTGGCGCATTATTCCAACCAGTCTGGTCAACCGGGGCGTAATTCGACCATCGATCTCGCCAAAGGGGGTGGAAAGCAAAGCCGGTCCGGCCCCACCGATCGCGCGGATCAGGCTGCCTTCCCGTTTCCCGGCCCCAAAGACAAAACCCAACAGCACCCGCTCTTTACCCAGCGCATCAGTGAAGAGTTGGGGGCCGGAAGGGTTATTGACCAGAAAGACGATATTCTCCGACTGGTTTTGGGCCAGCATGGGCAGCAGATCGGGCACCTGGTTTTTGCGAACGATGACGAGATTATAGTCATAGCAATCGTCTGCCGCCAGGCGATTGATGACCGGCACCGGGGTGATCCGGCGTTTCTGGTTGAACGGATTCTCGATGACGATCCCCTGCTCGCGAATTTCTTCGTATCGCTCCCCACGGGCAAGAACCGTCACCTGGAAACCCGCGTTGTGCAGCCCCTCGGCGCACAGCGAGCCGTTTACGCCTGCACCGATGATCAGGATCCTGGCATGGTCTCCGTTCATTCCGACCTCCCAGAAATCAATAAAGAACCTTATGTTTTTTCGATTGTCAGAGGTTGCTGGCGTGTGGTTCGCGGCGTTTCACCGCTTGATACACGCACGTGTGAAGCATATCCCAGATGTCAGGGTGCCCATGCTGGCCCTCCACCAGGAGGGCTTTCGTCTCGCCGAATTGCACTGTGGCAGCCACCTTGGCGGGCTGAGTCAGGTGATAGTCACACCAGCAGTCAGCAAATTCCGCTTAACCAGGCCGTCACGAACCCGTTCACAGACCCAGCCAAAGAGGTCGAAATTGTCGATGGGCAGCATCCGGTAAATGATGTCGCCTACCTCATTCTGTCCCGCTTCCTTTGAGGCGCGCACCATCGATTGGATGGAGTTCTCCAGGCTGGCTTCGGGCCAGGGAGCTGTTTCAGCACAGGGGTTGGCAAACAGCCGCTTGTTGGTGCTCAGCCCCAGGAGCGCTTTCGCGGCCCGGATCTCCAGACGGATACCGCCCGCCGCCTGGATCGCCAGGAAGGCGGCCATCCAGGCCAGCTCGGCCAGCGGCTGCTTGGAGACCCCCATGTCGCTGTCCGCAAGCGGGAAGAGGCTGGTCTGCAAAGTGATCACGTGCTGCCTGGGCAGCGCAGCCTTGGCCAGAAACTGATCTGCCGTCAGGAAGACTATCTCGCTGGGTGCCAGGGTTTGTCCGGGATTGATAACAGGCATGGCAACCTCTACTTCGCAATCAAATAACCAACTGACTGTGCGAAAAGGCCCAGTGTGCAAAACCCAAACGAATAGATTGTGGAGAAGCTTATCCTTTAGTGATTATATCCACATATGGGCCCAGTAGGCAACGAATGCGGCTATCTAAATCAACCAGATGTTTCCGCTGATCGTAGGAAGGCTATCGAAGAGTCAGAGCATATCCGTTCAAAAGCTTTGCCGTTTCTCGGATGATTTCATCTTGTCGTGCGGCAGCCTCTGGATTATTGATCAGGCTGTGGATCACCCCTTCCGCAGCGTGATACATCGTGTAGGCCGCCGATTGAAGGTGTTCTTTTTCCAATTTCGGATTTAAGCGGGAGATCATCTTCGCAAATATTTCCTGGGTCGAACGGTCAGAATCGAGCAGATAGCTGCGAACGCTTTCGTCAAAGGCGGCCATTTGTTGGGCCTGCTGAAACAAGGGAGAAAGATCCTGGTGAGCTTCCAGCAGCAAATACAGGGTTTTTTGGATCGCTTCTTCTGGCTTGCCCGGTTCAGCGAGCCAGAGAGCGGGCAGATGTTCTGTCGCATTTTCCAACATGGCTCCCGTGGAGCGCTCGAGAATCTGCAGGAAGAGATCGCGCTTGTCCGAGAAATAGCCATAGAAGCTACCCACCGACACGCCGGCTTCTCGGGCGATATCGTCGGCCAGGACCTGATGGAAGCCTTTTTGGGTGAACAATTTCTCCCCGGCTTGCATGATTTTCTCGCGGGTCTGGACACCGCGCGGCTGGACCGGGTTCCGGGTGGCGCTTTTCGACGGGGCAGAGCTTTTTTTGGGCATAGAAATTTCCCCTAATATGAGATTTTCCTCAATTCCCTTGACAATATGAGAATAATCTCGTATTATAAAACGTGAGATTGTTCTCATATTATAACAGGCATCCAAGATTTGCAAGTGCCTTTGAGGAAACCATGGAAAAAATAACCCTCCGCCTGAGCGGAACAAACTGTTTTTTGATCAAGAATAACGCCCGCTACGTCCTGATCGACACCGGGTACGAAGAGGACTGGGACTTGTTCCGGCAGCAGCTGTCCCGGTCCGGGGTGAGCCTGGGCCAGGTCAGCCACATCATCTTGACCCACCATCACGACGATCATTGCGGCCTGCTGAACAAGATCATCGCTGAAAACAAAGACATCCGGGTGGTCATGTCCCGGCGCGCGCCGGAATTGCTGCTCCAGGGGGAAAATGACCGCACCCGGGGTGGGTGGATAATCAATCCTTGGATCGGCCGGCTGTGGGTCTTCAAACAGCTGTACCTATCCATCCGCCTGAAGCAATGGATACCCAAGAACCACAACCTGAAATTCCCCCCGTACCAGACGCGGGAGCAGGACGTTCTGATCTGCGGGGACACGCGCTTGAAAGAGATCGGCATCGACCTGGAGGGGGTCCTCATCGAAACCCCGGGGCACAGCCTCGATTCGATTTCCCTCCTGTTTGCCGACGGCGATTGCTTTGTGGGAGACGCGGCCGCGAATTTCCTCCAGTTTGCCGGGACGCATTATTGCGTGATTTTCGTAACCGATCTGGACGAATATTATCGCAGCTGGGAGAAAGTCCTTTCCCTGTACGCCAGGGCCATTTTCCCCGCGCACGGCGGGCCGTTTCCGGCAGAAAAACTGAGCCAGAACCAGGGGAAAAACCGCAAAGAGGATCTGGTTGCGATTTGACCCGTCTTTTTCGAATGTCAAGATTTGGATTTAGGAAGATAAACCATGACAACAACTATTGTTGAAGATGACCTCGTAACAGAATTCTCTGGAGCAAGCCGGACTTTATGGCTTCCTCTTTTGGCCAGAGTGAAAGAAAATCAGCAACCTAATCCTCTTTTGGTGGACCGGCGCGCCGCGCAAATCGTGGCAGACCTGCAGGACTGCGGGCAATTTCAAACAGATTTCCAGGACATGGACCGTGTGGCGGACCGGTTTTTGCAGCTGTCCCAATTGATCCGGGCAAAATGCATCGACGACGAAGTCCGCCTCTTTCTGGCCCGTTTCCCCCGCGCGACGATCGTCAACATCGGCGCGGGCCTCGATACCACGTTTGATCGGGTCGACAACGGACAGCTGACCTGGTACGACCTGGACTTCCCCGAGGTTATCGCCATCCGGCGCCGGTATATCCCCGAAACACTCCGGAACCGCTATATCGCCAGCTCGGTTCTGGATCTCTCCTGGTGCGACCAGATCGGCGATGGCAGTCATGGGCTGCTGTTCATCGCCTGCGGGGTGTTGTTTTTCCTGGAAGAGGGACAGGCCAAGGGTTTGTTTCAGGCGCTGGTTGGTCGCTTTCCCGGAAGCGAGATCGTCTTTGACGGAATGTCGCGCGTATTTATGGGGATTGCCAACCGGACCGTGCTGCGCAGGACGGCCATGGGCAGCCAGGCGGCCATGCGCTGGGCAACTCCCTCTGCCCGAAAGATCGCCGGCTGGGACCGGCGGATCGACGTAGTCGACGAATATCCGCTGTTCTCGCGCATCCACCTGGACCCATGCTGGGGCATGAAGAGCATCATTCGGATGAAAGTCGTCAATTGGATGAAGGGCATGAACGTATGCCATCTGATGTTTGGATCCTTGACGACCAGAATGTGAGGAATAAAATGAGAACCGTGAGTGAAATACAGACTGGAAAATCGCGGTCGCAGCGGGGAGATTCTGACGTGCTGCGGCGTGCAATGGAAATCTTGCCGTTGATCTTCCACCCAGGCGCCTGTCCGGGCCTCCAGGCCGCCGTTCAATTCGATATATCCGGTGCAGGGGCCTCGCTATATACCCTGAAAATTGCCGAACCGGAATGTGAGGTCCAGGTAGGTGGTTGCACCGAACCGACCCTTTCCGTCCAGGCACCTTTCGATACCTGGATGGCGATCCTGCGCGGCCAGGTTTCAGCCGCGGACGCCCTGACCCAGGGGTTGATCAGCGCCCAGGGGGATACCCGCGTTCTGCAGCAATGGAGCCAGCTGTTCCAGCGGAGCGCTGTCCAGGCTAAAAAACTCCAGGCGCCGGCCGGCCAACGCCCGGCCGGGCCCATTCCGTGGAGCGGCTCGACCTGGATGACTGCGGCCCTGGTTCCCTGGTTCATCTTTTGGATTACCTTTGGTTCTTTCGGTGTGCCTGGCTGGGCCAGTGTGGGAATTCCCCTCCTGTTGTTGGCCATCCTGGTGGGATATCGGCTGAGGTACAATCATCCGGGGTTGCTGGAATTGGCCGGGTTGGCTTTTTCGGCTGTGGGCGGAGGATTAAGCCTGGCGCGTGTGCCGGCGTTTGCTACCTGGGGGACGATTTGGAGCAACCTGTTCCTGGGCATCGTCTGGTTGGCCTCGATTCTGGCCGGGCAGGAGCCTTTGTCCATGCAATATGCCAAATGGCAGTTTGACCGGCGGATCTGGGGATCTGGCCTTTTCATTTACACCAATCGAACAGTCAGCCTCGTCTGGGGCATTCAATCCATTCTGGCCGGCCTGATCGGGTGCATCGGAGTGTTCTTTCCGGGGATCAATGCACCTGTTTCGGTCGTGCGTTATTTGACGATCCTTCCCGGCATCTATCTCACCGACCGGTTGATCAAATCCATTCGGCAAAAACCACCCAGGGATTTTACCCGGCCAAGTGGCGGGCGCTTGCCTTGGGCTTGCAGCCCTGTTCTACAGCGTTTGCATTTTTCGATAGGTACCTTAGCGGCGTACTCCAGGCGCCTGGCAGCTTTGTAGGCCTGGTCTGTAAACCACGTCACAAGCCGCTTGATAAAGCTGTCTACTCCGCTAAAAGTGCACATCGCTGAAAAAATATTGCTTTCATGACCAAAGAACCGACTCGATCTTGGGCAATCTAGCCCGGTCGTATCCTAATCCATCAGAGCCGGGAGAAGATCATCCACCGGATGGCGCCTCATCATAGGCTGCCAACGCGGCCGGCAGTACCTGGATCACCACCTGGCCGGCAGCCGGGAGACCGACCAGGACCGCGCTGATGATCTCCTCGCGGGTGGCGCCGGCTTGTTTCGCCGAGCTGACATGGAAGGGAATCCCGCTTTCCATCCGCAGGGCTGCCAGCACGGCCAGATAAGCCGGCTCTGCGGTCTTTTTATCCAGGGCGCTGGCTACATCCAGACCCTGGACGGCCGCCATCCAGGCCTGCGCGTGTCCGGAAGCCTGTTGTAGGAAGGTCTGGAACGAAATGCTGATCCCTTTCAAGGGTTGATTTGAAGCGCTCATCGAAGCTCCTTTTCCATCAGTTTTTTGGTGAAAGGGCTTTTGTGGTGTTGGAGGCGGTGAAGTGCTCAGAACACCACAAATCCATTCTGGCTTTCATAATATACCGATCTGATGTTAATTACGTTTGATCAGGGCAGTAAGTTTCCGTGTTCGGACAGGTTGTCCTCCTCCCTACTGCCAGATTTCATCCAGCCAATCGACAATGTGGCTGACGGAAAGCACCAGGTTGTTCAACTGGCAGTGGATATCAGCGCCCTGGGCTGCGCTGAAGATTACCAGCTTTTTCTGCGGATGGGGCAGGCGCTCGAACACCTGGCGTCCCTCGGCGACCGCACTGGCGCCTTCTCCCTCGCTGATCAGGCACAGAGTCGGGCAGGCAATGCGCTCGATTTCTTCGAAACGAAACCCGGCCATCTTGCGGCGGAAATCGGAGAACTGGCTGACACCCATCGACTCGTACAGGCGCTTCAGGCTGGCTTGCAGCGGCCCGGACATAAAGCCGATCGAGCTGCTCATCAGCCAATTCACCATGCGATCGCTCGTGCGCGTGGCAAAAGCCGGGAAGCCGTCCAGCATCTGCTTGCCAAAATCCATCACGGGTGAATCGGCAATTAACGCTTTGATGCGCGGTTCACAGGCGGCTGCACGCAGCACGAGGTGCCCGCCGAAACTGTAGCCCAGGAGGCCGATCCGCTCCGGCTCCACGCCCGGATGGGATAGCGCCAGATCCACAACCTGCTTGACCGCCGTTTCGTAATTGGCGCGAAAGGGAAGATCTTGAATGTGGTGGCTCATCCCGCGCTGGCCCGGCCCTTCGAAGATCAGCACGTTGTAGCCGCGCTGGCTCAGCCCGGCCCCGCAGGAGAAGTAGAGATGCTCCGGCGTCCCATCGAAACCGCTCATGGCCAGGATCGTTCCACGGGCCTTACCC
Source organism: Anaerolineaceae bacterium (assembly GCA_035542155.1). Classification (GTDB taxonomy): domain Bacteria; phylum Chloroflexota; class Anaerolineae; order Anaerolineales; family Anaerolineaceae; genus DATKLX01. The sequence continues at coordinate 10,751 of DATKLX010000215.1, read as the reverse complement.
TGGACAACTTGCGCGGGGATGAAATAGGCGCAAAGCGAATGGCCTTCCAACTCGTAGCTGAGCGGTTCGATCGGCGGGGTGAAGAGACCGGCCGCCTGGTGGAAACAGTTCACACTGTGCTGCCAGAATTCGATGTACTTTGGATGCCGGTTATCGGTGTAATGGTCGGCGGCGTAATAGTAATTCGCTGCGCGCAGGAACGCCTGGCGGGCGCTCTCGCGGCAGCCGTGGGCCAGAAAATCCTGAGCCTGCCGTTCCGCCTGCCCGGCTACTTCGCCAAAGGCCTGGATCCAGCTTTGGATGTCTCCGTCCTTGATCTGGCCGGCGGCGTAATAACTTTCCCCCAGCGTCGCGCCTCCATAGACATCCGCGCCGCTGGCGCTGAGGAAAAAGAAATTCATCTGGTTATTCTTGAAGGGTAATCCACGTAGTTTTGCCGACTGCATGTCTTTGGCGCTGCTGGTGGGTTGATTTTTGGTTGTCATCGTTTCACCTCTTTGGTTTTTGATCATTTCCAGACAAGATCATAGCCTACTCGAGGGAGCAGGCGGGGTAGCCAAAGGGAGTATTTGTGGGGATTATTTCCAGAGTGAATGGGGGATTAGAGCAAGCCCAATGACCGCGCACGGGCCACTGCCTCGGTGCGGTTTTCTACACCCAGTTTGAGAAAAATGTTGGCGGCGTGTTTTTTCACCGTGTGAATGGACACGACCAGCCGGTTGGCGATCTCCTGATTGGAATCGCCGCGCGCGATCAGGGCCAGGACTTCCAATTCACGTCCGGTCAGGGTTTCGAATTCAGAGGCAGGGTGAGGATGGGAGTCCGGCCGGATCGGGTGGACCAATTCCTGGTGGAATGCATCCAACAGATCGTTTAAGAATGGCGACGGAACGGTCATTTGTCCCGCAATTTCTTCCAGCAGATCAAAAACAAGCCGGCCCTCGTCCATAAATACCCGTTGATACCCACCGGGTTCGGCCAGGACCAGGGCTTCCTGGAGATACACTCGCGCTTCAGCACGATTTTCGGCGCCGAGAGCCAGGAGGATGAGCGCCTCCATGGCCAGTGCTTTCTGCTCAGTGCGCGCAATGAGCGCGTACATCGCTTGCAGCTTTTCCCGGGCTTGCGCTCCTCTGCCCGTTGCCATCATCCCCCGGCATAGAACGAATGCGGCTGCCTCTCGATTCGGAAATGGGGAAGGTACACCCGGAGTAAATAAGCGCTGTTCCAGGACCGCCAGCTCGGGTTCTGCCAGGTCAAGCCGGTCCTGGGCCAGCCAGAAACGGCACAGGCACGCGCGGGTTAATTGGGTCAATTGGCCCGGCAACTGGCCTTGAAAGCGGCTTTCGTTTTGCTGCAGGATAGTTTGGGCCCCGGCCGGATCGTGCAGGCTGAAGCAGATGTTAGCCTGGACCAGGCAGGCGTGCCATTGCACCACAAGCATCGCCTTCTGCGCCAGGCGGACGGCCTTTTGGATTTCCTGCTCTGCTTCTGGTAGGCGGTTCTGCTGGCGCAGAACCTCTGCCAAAGCGGTATGTGCATAGGCGGAAACAGGGAGCTCGATAGTGCCGATGACCGCCCACTCGAGGGCTCGCCGTGCGGATGCTTCTGCCTGGCGCAGCTCTCCCATCCCAATCTCCGTAAAGGCCAGCTGACTGGCGGCAGTGACAGCCAACGAGCGGTGATCCGCCCGGTTGGCCAGCTGGCCGGCCTGCCGGTAATATCCTGCAGCTTCGCGAAGCCGGCCCTCCGCATCGGCCGCTACACCCACCGTGTGGATGGCCTGGGCCGTGGTGAGCAGATCGGTTGGAGGAAGATATTCCAGCGCCTGGTGGGCGAGCGCCTTTGCCTGGATGGCCTCGCCGGATAAGGCCAACTGGGTCGCTCGATGAGTCAAAGCCATGCCTCGATAGCGCCGGGCTTCTTCCTCGGGCAAAGCAGTGGTGTCCAAATACTGTTCAACCGCCTCCAGGCACTGCACCGCTTCCTGGGACCTGCCGTCCAACAGCAGCGCCCGGGCGAACAGGAGCTGCAGGAGAGGGCGAGACCGAATGACGCCTTCCGGAAGCGCCTCAAGCATGTGGATCAGGTCGGTGTGAAAGCCACTGGACCAGGTCAGCAGCTCGGTCATGTTTTCGATGAGATTGCCGGCCAGCTCGAAATCTTCAGCGACCAACGCATGGTGGAGTGCCTCCTGCCCCCACCCGGCCTGCCGGTACCAGACCGATGCCAGGTGATGCAGGCGTTTGATTTCTTCGGCAGGATACGCACGTTTAAGCCGGTACTGCAATACGTCGCGGAAGAGACCGTGATAGCGGAACCATTCCTGGGCTTCATCGACTGTTTGGAGAAAGATGTTCTGCTGGTAAAGCTGCTCGAGGATTGCCTGGCTATGCGGTTGTGCCACCAGCGCTGCGCAAAGCGGACTGCTGAGCTGGCGTAGGATGGACGTTTTCAGTAGAAATTCCTTTTGATCCCTGGCCAGGTTTGCCAAAATTTCGTCAGTCAGATAATCCAGGATATATTTCTGGCTGCCGGAGAAGGCCGTGATAAAGGCATCTGGATTGGCTTGTTTTTGGATGGCCAGGCTGGAGAGTTGAATCCCGGCCGCCCAACCTTCCGTGCGCTGGTAGAGCAAGGCAACGGCATTGGCTGAAATGGAGGGCGCTCCCAGACATTGCAAGAGCTGCCCGGTCTCAACTTCGGAGAAACGCAGATCTTCTCCGTGAAGCTCAACCATTTGACTTCGGGCACGATAGCGGGCGAGGGGCAGCGGGGGATCCACCCGGGTTGATAGGATCAGGTGAAAATTGTCTGGGCTATGTTCCAGGAAAAAACGGAGCGAGCTATGGATCAATGGGGATTGGACGTGGTGATAATCATCCAATACGAGCCATAGGGGAGTTCTCTGGCCAGCCATTTCTGTCGTGAGCCTGGTGAGCATGGGCTCAATGGGTATTTCTGAGGCCTGGCGGAGGACATCCAAAGATTCTTCGCCTATGCCCGGCATTATTTTTCTTAAAGCTAAAATGATCTGCTGCCAAAAAAGTTGTAATGATGGTCCTTTTTCTTCGATGATCACCCAGGCGCAGCTCCTCCTGGTTGAGCGTAACCAATCGGCCAGCAAAACAGTCTTCCCATATCCTGCAGGAGCGGAAACCAGGATCAGCCGTGTCCTCTGGGCGGCTTCGAGCCAGTGAAACAAGCGCTCACGCCGAAGGACCTGAACGGAAACCTGGGGAATGTGATAGAGGATGTTGATTGATGGTTCCATGGCAGCTTTTGGATTGCACCAGAGACCGTTGGCTATTGTAAATTGTAGCTCATAGTTTGACCTTTTGTTCGCAAGTTGTGAAACTGCTCCTCAATTTCCTTAACCTCCGCGGCCCTTTGTCAACCCAAAAAGGATGCCAGTATCCAAAATTAGACAGGATATTGACTTTTTAGGAATCCTTGCTATAATAATAGTCAGGATACTGTCTATTTGAAAGGAGATCGATTTGGAGACACCCCGCGCCATCTTTCTGATGGAACAAACTTACGCCACTCTGTTTTCACTGGCCAACAAGCTCCAGGTGAAGGGCGATCAATACTTGAAACATCTGACCTCGCGCCAGTTGATGACCATGATTGCAATTGCACACCTGCCGGAAGGGGAAGCTTCGCTCAACAACATCGCCCGAAAGCTGGGCACTACCAAACAGACCGTAAAACAATTGGTCGGCCTGATCACAGAAAAAGGCTACGCGACCATCCTTCCCAGCCAGCGCGATAAGCGCGCCGTCAACGTCACCATCACGCCGGCTGGCCAGCAAATCTTGCTCGAAGATGGCGAGCTTGGCATCCAATTATTCGCCGATCTTTTTCGCGAATTTTCTCTGGAGGAGTTGGAAACCTTGTGGAGCCTGTTGAAGAAACTCTACCGTTTTGACGGAGAAGAGCAAGACGGTTTTGAAGAAGAAGTCAATATACGATCATCATCGAATGGAGAAAGCTAAGATGAAACTCACTATTCACCCAATCAAGGCCCTTTGCGACCAACAAGTCGACATCGGAATATCCGAGATGCCGGCGAACTCCAAAGTTAAACTCAGCGCCTGCCTGCGCCTGCCCTGGGCGAAAGACGTCCTGTTTGCGTCAGAAGCTTGGTTCAGCGCGGATGGTGATGGTCGAGTGGACCTGTCCCGCCAAAAACCCGATTGCGGATCTTACGATTTCGTAGACAGCATGGGGCTCATCGAATCGGTGATGAGCCAGGATCCCAAGGCAATGGAAAAAATAAGCCAGAAAATCACCTTGGACGAGAGCCTGTTCATTGATGTCACCGCCGAATGCGGCACGGAACGCGCCAGCTTACGCCTGGAACGCTTCTTGAAAGCCCCTGAGGTCAGGAGCCAGAGGATCATGGATGAGTTCGTCGGTGAATTCTTCTATTCTGACGATCCCCAGAACAAAACTATCGTCTGGCTGGGTGGCTCGGGCAGCAACCTGGCAATCAATGCGCTCGTGTGCGCCCCTCTGGCTTCGCATGGGTTCAACGTGCTATCCGTGCCGTTTTTCGGAGAAAAAGGCCTGCCGGCTCAGCTTTCGCGGGTTCCGCTCGAATATTTTGAAAAGGTATTTGCCTGGTTGAAGAAAAACCCGCTCACGGCCGGAAAGGAGATCCAGGTGTTGGGCATGTCCAGAGGCGCGGAAGCAGCGCTGATCCTGGCATCCCGCCACCCAGAGATCAAGCGGGCGGTTTTGTGGGCTCCGCATGCTTATTGCTTCAACGGGATCGCTTATAAGAACGAGTCCTCCTGGACCTATGGCGGTAAAGATCTGCCGTATATCCGCCTAAAGAACCGCTGGGTTTTTGGCAGCATGCTCAGTTGCATGGTCAAAAATGAGCCATTCCGTTTCACGTCTGTGTACCTGAAGGGGTTGGCAGCCGCGAAAAACAAGGAAGCGGCGCGGATCAAGGTGGAAGAAGCCCAGGCTGACTTGCTGTTGATCGCCGGGAAAGATTGCGGGATGTGGAATACCTACGATGGCTGCCTCGAAATCATGGATATCCTGCTCAAATGCAGCTATCCCCATGCCTATGACCTGATCGCCTATGAGGATGCCGGCGAACCGTACCTGGTTCCCTACGTAATCCCGGTGGGCATCAACTCCGTGAGGCTGGCTCCCAGGTTGAGCTTGACGACGGGTGGCACGCTGCAAGGAAATGCACGCGCAAGGGTCGATGCCTGGCGTAAAGCGATTGAATTTCTTGGCCCGGCGAGGCTGAACTGAAGAAAAGGAAGACGGCTTGTTCAGCGATGATCGCTGTCTGTGAGTGAACGTACAGGAGATGCGAAATGGAGCATACAGGAAAGCGAAGTGAAACAAGGATCGACAAGACGGAAAGTCTCTCGATTGGCGGCATACCTCAATGGATATCCATGAGGTCGAACAATATTCATAACCCGATCATGCTCTTCTTGCATGGGGGACCTGGCACGGCCCAAATTTCTTTTTCACGAAAATCACAAAGGGGGCTGGAGGACAATTTCCTGGTGATCAATTGGGACCAAAGAGGAGCGGGCAGGTCGTACTCACGGTCCCTACGAAAAGAAGACATGAAAATCGATCGGTTTATCAAGGACACAGAGGAACTCATTGAGTACGTATTAAAGCGGTTTGGGCAAGAGAAAGTCTACCTCGTGGGGCAATCCTGGGGGACGATTATCGGGACCTATCTGACGGCAAAAAGACCGGATCTCATTTGGGCGTATATTGCCATTGGTCAAATCGTAGATATGGAACGTGGGGAGTTAATTTCATACCAATTTACACTGGACGAAGCCAGGCGGCTGGGCTACAAAAAAGCAATCCGGGAGCTTGAAAAAATCGGACAACCGCCTTATGCGAACCTGAATGACGCAGGAGTGCAAAGAATTTGGCTATCGAAGTTCCATGGAGCAGCCTATGAAGGGACCCTGCAAGGCACAATCTTGAAGAATATTTCGATCCGGGATCTACGACCCTTCGACCTCATTCGGTTCATTTCCGGAGCGATGTTCTCCTTATCCACCCTCGAGGATGAACAAAATCGGGTGAAAATCATCCTCGAGGTCCCGGAATTAAAAGTTCCTGTGTATTTTTGCTGCGGTCGCAGGGACTATAACGTACCTTTTGAGTTGGTCGTTGAGTATGCTGGAAAATTGCAGGCTCCCCAAAAAAGGATCATCTGGTTTGAGCATTCCGCTCATTTACCCAATTTCGAAGAACCCGAGCGATTCTGTGACTTTTGTAAATCCTTACTAACCGCTGAGTTATAAATGTCGCTATAATATGGATTAAGCCCGCCACCATAACAATTTAAGAACCGTTCGGATACCTCAATAGAATAACGAATTACCCGGGAAGTGGATATGGACTCGTCCCAGCTTCTCCATACGAAAATTTCTGTGCCCGTCCTGCCTGAGCAACGAATTGCCAGGCAGCCATTGTTTGAAAAGCTGGAAATGGGGATCCATCCAGATGCCCGGCTGACCCTCATCTCGGCACCAGCCGGGTTTGGCAAGACCACCCTGGTCAATAGCTTGGTTCGTTCCTTTACCCTCCCGACTGCCTGGCTCTCGCTGGATGAGCGCGATAACGACCCGATGCGTTTCTTTGCGTATCTCATCGCGGCATTTCAGGCAGTCGAACCAACCATCGGGCAGGCGGCCGCCGCCATTCTCCAAGCTCCTCCGACCCCATTGAGCGGTCTTTTTTTTGAAACGGTTCTCACGCAAATTCTCAACGAGCTGGCAGAGAAGCCGGCCCATTGGCTGGTGGTGCTCGACGACTATCATCTCATCGCGCAACCGCTCATCCACGATACCCTCACCTTTGGGGTCGATCATTTTCCACCCAATCTCCACCTCTTTCTCACCACCCGCTCCGATCCCCCCTGGCCACTAAGCCGCTGGCGCGCCCGGCGCCAGCTCGTCGAAATGCGTGCTCAGGATCTTCGCTTATCGGAAGCGGAGGCGGCCGGGCTGCTGAATGGCTCCCTGGAGCTGCACCTGGATGAAGATGACATCGTAACGCTGCAGAAACGGACCGAAGGGTGGATTGCCGGACTGCAACTGGCCGGGATCGCCCTGCAAAATTGGCCCGATTCTCCGAATCGCCGCCAATTCATCCAACAGTTTAGCGGCAGCCATGGATTTGTTCTGGATTATTTATCCGAGGAAGTGTTCAACCGCCTGTCCGAGCGACTGCGTACTTTTTTGCAGGGGACCGCCATCCTCGAGCGGTTCAACGCATCGCTTTGCCAGGCTGTTAGCGGCGAGGCGGATAGTCAAAGCCTGTTGAAGACCATCTTCAAGTCCAACCTCTTCCTCATTCCACTAGATGCATCCGGAGATTGGTTTCGCTACCATGCCCTGTTCAGCGACCTGCTCCGCCAGCAGTTGCGCGAGAGCCTGTCCGAAGTAGAAATTGCCGGGCTCCATCGACGCGCCGCGGCCTGGTTTGAGACGGAAGGAGCGATCGAGGAGGCGATCGATCACTGGCTGGCAGCAAAGGAATTTTCAAAGGCCGCCCAGCTTATTGCTCGCGCGGGCCGCCAGGCATTTGTCGAGAGTAAAATTGCCACCCTGGAGCGCTGGCTGAGGCTCCTTCCTGACGTTGAACGCCTGCGCATCCCCGAGCTGTGCCTGCTCCAGGCCTGGGTGGAACTGCTTACCGGGCAATTGGACGAGAGCGACCGCCTGGTCGCCCGGGTCGAGGCTGGTGAGGCGGAGGGCACCCCGCAGCGAGGAGAGGCAGCCGCGATCCGCGCCAATCTGCGGATGATCCGCGGCGAGCCGATCCCGAACACGATTGCGGAAGCCCAAAGGGCTTTAGCCTGGCTTCCAGCTGAAGATGCCTTTTCGCGAAGCCTGGTCCTCCTGGCAGTCGGGGCCGGATACCGGTTCCAGGGAGACACAATCCAGGCAGTGGAAGCTTTCACGGAGAGCTACAAACTCAGCGCTCGAGCCGGTCAGGTGCAAACCGCCATACTGGCCGCCTACAACCTGGGTTCAGCTTACGTTGTCCAGGGTAAGCTGCACCTGGCAGCGAAGGTCTACGAGGGGGCGTTGGCGCAAGCTGAGCTCCCGGGTGGCTCTTATCTTCCTTCGGCAGGCATCTTATGGTTTGGCCTTGCCGAAGTAGAGTATGAATGGGATCAGCTGGAAGCGGCCGATCAAGGCCTGAGAAAAGCAGTCCGCCTCAGCCAGGAATGGAATTATCTCGACATGCTGATCTCCAGCCGCCTGCTGCTTGCCCAGGTCTGGCTGGCTCAACATAAGGCTTCATCCACGCACGCCGCCTTCTCGTCGGAGGGTACCGAAACATATCCTGAGGTAGCGGCTGAGCTGGCCCAGGTCGAAGCGCTCCTCCAGGGAAACCCAATGATCTCCCCGCAGAGCGTCCAGCGTGCCGGGGCGGTCATCGCCCGAATGCACCTTGACATGAATCGCCAGGGGGAGGCCTTGTCTTGGGCCGCCAGGATGCCCACTCCCTCGGACGCGGATCTACACCGCCTGGATCTTGAATATCTCACCCTGGCAAAAGCCCTGATCCTGACAGGTCTGAGCCGGGATATCTCTTCGGCGCTGGGAATCCTGGGCCGCCTGGAGAAGGGCGCCCGTGAGGCTGGGCGCCAGGGCAGCCTGGTGCAAATTCTCGCGGGACAGGCCGTGGCGTATCAGGTCGATGGGCAGCACCTGAAAGCAAAAACCATATTTAAGCAAGCTCTCGCGCTTGGGGAGGCTGAGGTCTACCGCCGGACGTTCCTGGATTGGGGGTTCCCGGCGTCCCAGATCCTTGCTGAAATCCAGATCGAGGGCGGGCAATTGAGCGCATACGCCCGCGATCTGTACGGCGATCTCGGCGAACCCATGCCTGGCGCCCCAGCACCCCGGCCCCAACCGCTGGTCGAGTCGCTGACCGAACGCGAGCTGGCTGTTCTGCGCCTGATGAGCCGCGGCTTCAGCAATCCACAAATCGGAAAAGAGCTGATCCTGGCGACTGGCACGGTCAAAAAATACACCAGCAATATCTTCCAAAAACTGGGTGTGAACAACCGCACCCAGGCCCTCTTGCGCGCCCAGGAATTGGGATTGCTCTAGATCTCCTCCAGACCCCATTCAAAAAAAATAAACCATCGGCTAAACCTTTGGGGCTACTGAGCGCCCCTGGTTTAGGCGTATTGTATTCATGACGATCCAAAAGAAACGAAGAAGGATACACATGGATATGAATGAAACCAAAGACAGCCCCGTTCCCCAGACCGAAATCAAAATCCGTGGGTATCTGGATCCCCGTTGGCAGGAATGGTTTGACCCGCTGGCCCTCCACTACGACCCCGAGACGAATATCACAACCCTGACGGGATCCCTGCCGGACCAGGCCGCCCTGCTGGGCATCCTCAACAAATTCAACCAGATGAATATTCCTTTGATCACCGTCACGCAGGCCTGACCCCTTGCGAAGATAAGGAGCTCTGAAATGAAAATCTTGATCGTTGGCGCAGGTGTAATTGGCAGTATTTATGGATATGCCCTGGCGCAAGCCGGGAATGATGTCACTCACTATGTCCGCCCCGGCAAAAAGGCAGCCCTGGAAAATGGCATTCACATGCGACTGCTGGATGGCCGGAAAAAGAATCCGCAGGATGAAGACTTGATGTACCGCTTGAAGGCGGTCGAGACGCTCTCACCTGATGACGGCTACGATTTGATCATCGTCAGCGTGCGGCATTACCAGCTGGAATCGGTCCTGCCGCTGGTCCAGCAGATAGCCGGTACAGCCGACATCCTGTTCTTCAACGGCAATTGGGAAGGGTTTGATCTGATCGAACGCTATCTGCCCGGCTCCAGCTATTTGTGGGGGTTCCCGGTTGCCGGGGGCGGCTTTACCGGGCAACATCTCGATGCGGCGCTCCTGGACGAAATCCACCTGGGCGAAATCGATGGAAACGAAACTCCACGGCTGGCCCGCATTCGCGAGCTGTTCGAGCAGGCCGGCCTCAAGGTGGATGTGCAGGAGAGCATGCTCCACTGGTTGTGGGTCCATTTTGCCATCAACTGCGGCGTCATCGGAGCCGCATTCAAAGCCCGTGGAGCGGATGAATTGCTCAACAGCATCCCAGCTCTGCGCCAGGGGATCCTGGCGGGGCGAGAAGCGCTGGCCGTCTGCCGGGCGCGTGGCGTGGACGTGGACAGCTTTGAAGACGCGAAATCCTTTATGACGCCGGCCTGGCTGGGAGCCGTGATGGTGTGGTTTATGATGAAAACCAATTTGCCGGCGCGGAAGATCTTTACCCGCCACACGAACATCGACGAGCTGCAGCACATGTATTATGACCTGCTCAAAACGGGCGAGCAACTGAATGTCCGGATGCCCCATTACCAGAGCTTAAAGCGGTACATTGACAACCCACCGACCGTCCTCGGGGAACGCTCACCCGTCCATGCGTGACCAACGACCCTCCTTAGTTCATATTTCACCATTTGCGTGGCGGGCGCATACCCCCCTGGCCCAGGACGCCAGGACTGGGCCGGGAGAACACGGGACACAGGCCATACGCCCCTACGGCTTTTCACAAATCGAATTGGTTGACTTGAAACCCTTGGAGGCAAAAATGGAACTCATCGCTTTGGACCTTGCGGTCACTACTTGCTACCTGGTGAAAACCCCGGACAAACATGTTCTGATTGACACCGGTTATGCCCAGGATTGGGAGCTGT
>DATKLX010000214.1:0-17181 GCA_035542155.1 Anaerolineaceae bacterium | reverse complement strand
TCTATCAAAAGATCCACGCTGAAGCGGCCGTTCCCGTTCCCACCGACCGGCCGGGCTGGCCAGTCTCCCTGAGCACCCAGGTCCCGTTTGTGGGGCGCGAACAGGCCCTCCACGATCTGCGCCTGGCCTACCACCGCAGCGGGATGGTGGTCGTCCTGGGTGAGGCCGGTGCGGGCAAAAGCCGGCTGATCCAGGAGCTCTTTCTCTCCAGCGAGCCTGCCCCCCGGCTGATCCTGGCTCCGTCTCGCCCACTGGAAAATAACCTGCCGTTCCAGCCCATCATCGAGCTCCTCCGCCATTCGGTGACGCTGGATGACTGGCTCAGGCTTTCCCCGCCCTGGGCCAGCCAGCTTTCCGTGCTTCTTCCTGAGCTGGTCATCATGCGCCCCGAGATCCCCCCGGTCGGCGACCTGGCCCCCGAGCAGGCGCGGGCGATGCTCTTCGAATCCATCCGCCACCTCATCGAGCAAATCGCGTCCAGCCAGCCCATCCTCTTCTTCCTCGACGACGCCCAGTGGGCCGACGAAGCCACTCTGGCAACTCTGGCCTACCTCGAAGAGCGCTCGGTGTTCAAAGACAGGGGGCTGCTGGTCATGGCTGCTCGCCCCGAGGAGCCCAACCCTTCTCTCGACAACCTGCTCGCCTCGGCCCACAGCTCCCCGGTGTTCCTGCAGGTCAACCTTGAATCGCTCAGCGAAAGTGAGATCGGTGAGCTGGCCCGCCACGCGCTGGGACAGACCCCTTCCCCTGAGTTCGTCCGCCGCCTGGCCCAGGATACCGGTGGGAACCCGCTTTTCTTGCTCGAGACCCTCCGCGCTGTCCTGGAGCTATCGCCGGGTCCTGATTTTTCCCAAACCCCCGAAACCCTGCCCCTTGCCAGCAGCATTCACCTGCTGGTGCGCAATCGCTTGCGCTCGCTCAGCCAGAATACGCTCCAGGTGCTGGTGATGGCAGCGGTCCTGGGGAATGAGTTTTTCCCCCTGGTGCTCGAAAAGGCCAGCCGCATGGATCCCGAACAGGTCGTCCAGGCGCTGGACGACCTGGAGCGGGCTCATCTGATTCGCCCCACCCACACGGGCAGCCAGGCTGAGCAGAGCTATTATTTTATTCACGACAAGATCCGCGAAGTGCTCCTCCTGGAGCTGAGCCCGGCGCGTAAGCGGCTCTATCACCAGCGAGCCGCCCTGGCCCTGCAAGAAGTGCTCGGCAACCAGGCCGACCAGCAGGCCTCGGTTCTGGCCCGCCATCTGGAGATCGCCGGGGATACCCTGGCCGCATTCCATTACTGGCTTACCGCCGGCCAGCGCGCTCGCCAGTTGTTTTCACTCAAAGAGGCCTATGCAGCCTACCGCCGCGCAGAGCAGATCCTCCAGAACCAGGGCCAGAACGTGCCTGACCACCCGGTCCACCTGCTCTATACCAGTTGGGGAGAGCTGGCCTACCAGGTCAACGATCGCGAGACTCTCCCGCGGGTCTATAACGCTCTCCTCCACCTGGGCGAGCAGCGCCGTAGCCGCCTGCTCACCGGTGCGGCGTTGAGCGGAATGGGGACCGTCGCGCACCTGGAAAATCGTCCCGTTCAGGGGCTGGCGTACCTGGAGCGAGCGATCGGCTATTTGAAGCAGGCCGGCGATGACTTCGAGCACATGCAGGCCTGGATCCGCCAGGGCATGCTCTACCTGCTCCTGAACCGCCGCCAGGATGCAATTGCCTCGTTTGAAAAGGCGCTGGAGCTGGGTGAAGAACACCAGGAGCTCAATTTCATGACCGCCCGCTCAGAGGCGCACTACCAGATTTCTCAGGTGTTGGCAAAAATGGGCTGGCCTGAAAAAGGCAGCGCCCACGCGGAGCTGGCCCTGCAACAATGCGCCTGGTCCGCTCACCCCACCAGCGAGGTGCGCGCCTACATGGTCCTTGGGCTGACCCATTTCCAAACCGGGCGCTATACGCTCGCCGGGGAATACTGCCGCAGGGGAATCGAGTTGGCCGAGCAGACCCAAAACTGGCCGGCGGCGGGGCAACTGCACGTATACGCCGGGCACGTCGATCTGGCGATTGCCAATCTGGATGCCTGTTGGGAACACATCAAGCAGGCGATCAGCTTTGGCCAGCGAGCCGGTCTCAAACAGACCATCGCCGACGGCCACTCCCTACGCGGAGATTTTTACCGCGTCATGGGCCAGCCAGCCCTCGCCGCGGAAGAATACCAGCAGGCTGTGACTGGCTCGCTGGACAGCATCGAGGCTGCCGACAGCCTCGCTCGCCTGGGGCTGGTCCTGGGGATGGATCATCAGGTGGAGATTGGAAGCAGTTTCCTCGCCCAGGCTCGCGCTACCGCTGAGGCGTACGGTTTGGGAATGGTGGCTTTAACTGCGCGTTTCAATCAGGCCCAGATCCAGTTGATGCGGCGCACCCGCCTTGAAGAGCTGCTCGAGGAGGTCGAAGCCATTGAAAAGGAATGCCTGGAGCGCGGGATGGGATTGATGCCGATGATGGCCTTACGGACCAGGACGATGGCGGCCCTGCTGACCGGGCAGATCGATCTGGCGCTGGAGCTCTCCGACCTGGCCCTCGAGCGCAGCCAGGAATTCCGCAATCTTTGGAGTGAGATTTTCAGCCTGAAGCTGAGGATCGACGTCCTGAACGCCGCCGGGCAAACGGCTGAGGTCGTTGCGACCTGCCAGGAGCAGCTCTCCACGGCGCTGGAACGGCTCATGGCGCGGGCCACTCTACCCATGATCCAGCCATACGTCCAGTCCTTTTACCAAAATTTAGGTAAAGTAGCTGTATAAATGAAACTGTTCAACTGAAACAGCTTGTCCACATTCTGGTCACGCCGGGGTGGTAATGTATCCTCAACAACGCGACTCAACAATCCAGCGGCATAGAGCTAGGGATCCTATGCAGGAAGGTCGATAGTGCCTGGGGGAACCTTCACTACCGACCTTTTTCTATTTAAGTGCCTGGTAACTACGACGCCAGTTTAGCCACAGTCACTCCGTCTCCGCCTTCATTTTCCCCCCCCATCTCGAAGGAAGTCACGTGCGGGGAGTCGCGCAGCGCTTCATGGACCACCTGGCGCAGGCGGCCGGTGCCCTTGCCGTGGATGATGCGCACGAACGGCAGGCCGGCCAGGTAGGCCGATTCGAGGTGGCGGTCCAGGGCGTCGAGGGCGTCTTCAGCGCGCTGCCCGCGCAGGTCCAGCTCCATTCCCGGCGAAGCGCGAAAGATCGCCGGGGCTACAGGTGCGGGGGGCGCCGCCGGCCTGGCTGCCTGCGGAGCGGGTTGCTGCGGATTCGTCTCGGACGGTTCCTCCTCGCCGCGCTGGATGTCGCTCAAGCGGGTGCGCACGCGCAATACCCCCACCTGCACCTCGACCTCTTCCTGCCCCAGACCGGTGACCACTCCCTCCATCTTCAGCGAGCGCAGGCGGACCTTCTCTCCCAACCGGAGCGGGCCGCGCGCCTGGCGAGCCGCAACGCTCGACCGCTTGCGCTCCACCGGCTTCTGCACCTTCTCCGCCAGCTCTTCAACCTTTTCCTCGGCCGGTTTCAGCGCTTCGAGCGGCTGTCGGGCGCGGGCCAGCGCCCGGCGAACCTCTTCCAGCTCGGTCTCTAGCGCGGCAGTCTTTTCCTCCGCCTCGGCGCGGGCCTTCTCCAGCACCTGGCGGCGCTCATCCTCGATCTTTTCCAGGCGCATCGAAAGCTCAGCCCGCCGCGCCTCGGCGTCTCTCTGGATCTGCTCCGCTTCAGCGCGGGCCCTGCGCGCCTGGTCGCGCTGGTGATGGATCTCATTGAGCAGGTCTTCGGCGCGCAGCTCCTCCGGGCTCAGCGACCCGCGCGCGGCGGCGATGATATCCTCCGGCAGGCCCAGGCGCTCGGCGATCGCCAGGGCGTTGGACCGCCCGGGCAGGCCGATGGTCAGGTGGTATGTGGGGCGCAGAGTCTGCACATCGAACTCCACGCTGGCGTTGACCATCCCCGGAGTGGCATGGGCGAAGGTCTTCAGCTCGGGGTAATGCGTGGCGACCAGGTTGGTCACCCCCTGATCCATAATGTGAAGCAGGATGGCGCGGGCCAGCGCAGCGCCTTCCTGCGGATCCGTCCCCGCGCCCAACTCGTCGAGCAGCACCAGCGAGTGTCGCTCGGCGCGGGCCAGAATGTGGATGATGTTGGTGATATGCCCCGAGAAGGTCGAGAGCGACTGCTCGATCGACTGCTCATCGCCGATATCGGCGAAGATCGCGTCGAAAACGCTCAGCTCTGAGCCCGATTGGGCCGGGATGTGCATCCCGGATTGGGCCATCAGGGCCAGGAGGCCGACCGTCTTCAGCGTGACCGTCTTGCCGCCGGTGTTCGGGCCGGTGATGACCAGCGAGTAGATATCTTCGTCCAGGTAGACGTCGATCGGCACCACCGTCGCCGGGTCGAGCAGCGGGTGGCGGGCATTATACAATTTGATCACGCTGCCGGGGTGCTTTGTACCGTGCAAAGAGCGGAAGGCGCGCAACACCGGCTCGCTGGCGCGCAGGTCCTCGGCGTATTTGGCCTTGGCGAAGGCCAGGTCGATCTGCGCCAGGGCTTCGACGATCTCCTCGAGCTGCCTGGCGTGCTCGCCCACCTGGCGCGACAGCTCGGTCAGGATGCGGCGCTCCTCGTCGCGCTCGGCGAGCTGCGCCTCGCGATACTGGTTGTTGAGATCCACCACGGCGATCGGCTCGACAAACAGGGTGGCCCCCGAGGCAGACTGGTCGTGGACAATTGAGCGCACGCGGCCCTTGAACTCGGCGCGCAGCGGGACGACGTAGCGCCCGTTGCGCTGGGTGATCAGCCCCTCCTGGAGCATGGGCGCGGTCTTGGGGTCGTTGATCATCCGCTCCAGCTTGGACATCAGCCGGTCATAGGAGACTTTAATCTCGCGGCGGATCGCAGCCAGCTTATCCGAGGCGCTGTCCATCACCTCGCCGCGCTCCGAGATGGTGCGCGAGATGGCGTCCACCAGCCCGGGCGGTGGGGGGAGCAGGGCCGCGATGCCGCTGAGGATGGGGAACAGGTCTTCCTGGCGCTCGAAAACGCGCCCCAGGCTGCGCGCGGCGATCAGGGTGCTCTTCACATCCAGCAGCTCGACCGGCTGAAGCACCCCACCGTGATTGGCCAGGTCGACCAGGGGGCGGATATCGTGCGCGCCGCCTACGCTGGCTTCGGAGTTGGTATCCAGCAAACGGCGCGCCTCGCTGGTCTGCTGCTGGAGCAGGTGCGCCTCGTCCAGCCGGTCGGTGGGGCGCAGGGCGCGGGCCAGGTCGGCGGACGCGGAAAAAGAGGCGTAGCCGGCCAGCCGGTCCAGCACCTTGGGAAATTCGAGGGTTTGGAGAGCCTTTGAGTCCATCATGGAAAAGTGTACCACAGGAGGCAAACAGATGTCAGGAATCGGTCAAGGATCGAGATCCCTGAGGGTCTTCTTCGTTTGGCGGAATTCGTTCCCGGGGAAAACGAATGAGAATGAACCTCTCGGATCTCAGCGCCTCACCGAACAGGATAACAGTCGTTCAGGGGTATAATTGGACTATCGGAGGTATATTATGTCTCCCCAGTTTGACCACCCATTGGATCGCATGACCGTCCCGGGAGAGGTCTACGAAAAACTCCCCGACGGATCGGTGCGCTGCTTCGCCTGCGGTCACCGCTGCCTGATCCACCCCGGGAAGCGCGGGATCTGCAAGGTGCGCTTCAACGAAGACGGTGTCTTAAGAGTCCCTTCCGGGTATGTGGCCGCCCTGCAGTCCGACCCGATCGAAAAGAAACCCTTTTTCCACATCCTTCCCGGCGAAAACGCCCTCACCTTTGGCATGCTCGGCTGTGATTTCCACTGCGGCTACTGTCAAAACTTTTTCACCTCGCAGGCCATGCGCGATCCGGCGTCCGACCGCTCGTTCGACCTGGCCACGCCGATCACGCCGCGCCAGATGATTGAACACGCGCGACGCACGCAGGCCAAAGTAGTGGCCTCTTCGTACAACGAGCCGCTGATCACCGCCGAGTGGGCGGTGACCGTCTTCAAGGAAGCGCAGCAGGCCGGGCTGAAGTGCGTCTTTGTCTCCAACGGCAACACCACCCCGGAGGTGCTCGAGTACCTGCGCCCGTACCTGATGGGTTACAAGATCGACCTGAAAACCATGCAGGACAAGCAGTACCGCAAGCTGGGCGGGGTGCTCCAGAACGTCCTGGACAGCATCCAGCGCGTCCACGACCTGGGGTTGTGGACCGAGGTGGTCACCCTGATTGTGCCCGGCTTCAACGACAGCAGCGAGGAGCTCTGGGAAGCTGCCCGCTACATCTCCGCGGTATCCCCCGACATCCCCTGGCACGTGACCGCCTTCCACCCCGATTACAGGATGACCGACCCCGGCGCGACGACCCGGCAAACCCTGCTGCGCGCGGCGGAGATCGGTCAGGAAGCCGGCCTGCGCTACGTCTACGCCGGCAACCTGCCCGGCCAAGTCGGCGGCGCGGAGAACACCACCTGCCCGAATTGCGGGAAAACGCTCATCGAGCGCTATAGCTACGTGATCTTGAGCTACGCCATCACCGGCGAAGGCAAATGCCCGCAGTGCGGCACAAAGATCCCCGGGATCTGGCCGGAGAAGCCCGAAACGGTCCGCCTGAATGGCGTGGGTATGCCCCAAAGAGTGCCGAGGTTTTAAAGATTCACCAACTCCGCGATGAACGCCGCGAAGGCCGTTTGGGGGTCCATCTGGCTGGTCTTGAGCGTTTCGTCGAGGGCCAGCAGGCGACGATAGATCTCTTCCAGTTGCGGGATGCTGAACCTGCGCGCCTGGGTAAAGAGCTTGTCGGCCATAAACTGCGAGCTGACCCGAAACGGCTCCTGGCGCAGCTTGGCGACGATCTGAGCCGGGCCGCCGCCCTCCGAGATGACCTCGCGGGCGAGAAGCAGCAAACGGAACTGGCGGATGACCATCCCCAGGATCGAGAGCGGATCCTGCTCCTCGAGCAGGGCCTGCATGAGCTGCAGGGCGCGCTGCCCGTTGCGCGCCCCCAGCGCGTCGACCATGTCGAAGATGTTGACCTGCCCGGCCTGCGCGACGAGCAAAAGCACGTCGTCCGGCTCGACCGGGCGCTTGAAGTTGACGTAGGTGAGCAGCTTGGTGATTTCCTGGGCGGCCTGCCGGGTGTTGCTGCCCACGTGCCTGAACAGCTCGTTCGCGGCGGGGAGCGAAATTTTGCCGTTCTGCCGTCCAGCTTCCTCGCGGATCCAGTTCTGCATCTCCCCGGCTTCGGGCAGGCGGAACTCCTGGATCGTCACCCGATGCCCTGCGGCCTGAGCGGCCCACCGGCGCAGCCAGTGGCCCTCGCGCAGCACTTCCCAATCCTTCTTGCGCACGATCTGGTCGTCGATGATCAGGACGAGGATGGTGGTCGGCGCGATGTGCTCGAGCTGGCGGAGGAAGCGGTTGCGGGCCGCGTCGCTGCCCAATTTGGCGAGCGGGTTGCGCAGGATGACCAGCCGCCGGTCGGACAGGAAAGGCATCGCGTTCGTGGCGTTGCGCAGGTCGTTCTCATCCATCGATTTTCCGTCCAGGCGGGTCGTGTTCAGTTCCGCCATGGTTGGGTCGCCCATCGCCCGGTGCCAGGCTCGCACCTGCTGGCTCATCGAATATTCATCGTCGCCGTGGAGGATGTAGATCCCCGGCTCGGCTGCTTCTGGGTTCATTTATCTCCAATCCGATAACCAGCGGACCTGGCCAGGCCAGTCATCCGCCTCGGTCTCGCTCAACATCCGGCCGAGGGCAGTGACAATGCCCGAGAAGAGAAACTGGCGCTGATGCGCCAGAACGATCCCGCCATGCTGAGGGTAACGCCTGGCGAGAATCATGAAATCGCGTACACTGAAGGAAAACAACACCCGCCCCTGGCCTGCGGCCCAAAACAACTGGAACTCATCCGAAGCATCCAAAGGAAGGCCGCTCGCGGGGGTTCGGCTGACATCGTGACCGCACGCGATCAGCGCGCTCCACAAGGCCTTCTGCGAAGCATCTGCATCCAGATGGAGCTTTGGTTCAGTCATGCTCTGGCTCGATGGGCAGGTCGTTTTGTTGGATTAAACCATCGATCTCCGCTTTGTGGGCTTTATAAAACGAAAGCGCTTCTCGGACTACGTTTTCCGGAAGATCGTACTGATCGGCAATATGCGCTTCCGTTTCTTCCCAGTCGCGATGAGCAATCACCAGGGTCTGAACCCGGATCCCAGTCCCTTTGATCACCGGAGCGGGCACCCCGGCTCCCCCACGCCGGTAGGTGATGTTGGGGAATTCGGGGTCGTCCAGGCTGGATTTCAACGAGCCAACTTTTTCTGCCACCGACCAGAGGATGAACTGGTTCAGTGAAATCCCCTGGCGTTTCGCCAGCCGCTCTGCTTCTCGCTTCAATTCGCTTGGTAAGTTTAAGGAATAGCGTGAATTCATAGAATAACCCTAAGAATTTTCGGCTGGAAGTATGATTTTGCTAATTATACATCATATAGGACGTCATATAATACATCACATCAACCTGGACGCTCATCCCGGCGATTCGCAATGAACCATAAGCAAGAATTGGAATTTACTACTTGATTTGGCCTAGATTCCGCGCCACGATTATCCCATCGTGATCACCCGGTGGGCGCGCACCCGCCCGCGCTGGCTGACCTGGATCTCCGTCACGCGCATGTCCCCGGGATAGCCGGACGTGGTGACGTTGGCCTGCAGGGCCAGGCCGAGCGGCTGGCCAAAAATTAAGGCCAGGGTGGCCAGGCCGATCACCAGGGGCAGGCGCTCGAACTTCTCGCCCAGCTTGCGCCCGCTGCCCAGCATCCCCACCCAGGCGGCGGCTCCCGCCAGGGTGCCGGCGGCGACGAAGTTGGTCCCACAGTTGGGGTGGACCGAGAGCGAATGCTCGCCGTTCTGCATCCGCGATAGGGCTTCCTCCACTGAGTCGCGCAGCTCTTCGATATCCACATTGCCAAGGATCCAGAAGCCGCCGATGTCGGAATGGCCGGCCAGCGGCCGGTGGGGATATTTGTGGGAGAGCACGTGAAGGGTGGCGTGCTCGAGGCCGTGGTTGCGGCGCACGCGAGATATCGGAGAAGCATTGAGTAAGCTGTCTAACAGGGGCATCATCAACCTCACAGTTTTAAGTTGAATTCCTGGAGCGGCCATCCCCCTCGGCCACCATCGCGTGGAGCAGCGCTTCGCGCAGCGAGCGCGCCTCCACCACGCGGATACCATCCGGCCAGGGCTCTCCTTTGTGGATCCGCCGCGGCACCACGGCGGTTTTAAAGCCAAGCTGGGCGGCCTCGCGCAGGCGGGGAATGATCTGGCCCACCATGCGCAGCTCGCCCGAAAGACCGATCTCGCCGATCAAGACCGTATCGGCGCGCACCGGCTGGTCTTTTAGCGAGGAAGCGATCGCTGCGGCCAGCGCCAGGTCCGCCGCCGGCTCGTCGACGCGCAGCCCCCCGACCACGCTGGCAAAGACGTCCTGCTCCGAAAGATCCAGCCCCAACCGGCGGGTCAGCACCGCCACCACCAGCAGCAGGCGGTTCAGGTCCAGCCCGTTGGGGGTGCGGCGCGGGTTGCCGAAATTGGTGCGGCTGGTCAGCCCCTGCAGCTCGACCAGCAACGGCCGGGTGCCTTCCATCGTCACCGCGATCGCCGACCCCGGGGCGTTGACCATCCGCTCGGCCAGAAAAGCCTCGGATGGGTTGGGCACCTCGATCATGCCCTGCTCGCGCATCTCGAACACCCCTACCTCGGAGGTCGCCCCAAAGCGGTTCTTGACCGAGCGCAGTAGACGGTAGGCCTGGTAGCGGTCGCCCTCCAGGTAGAGCACCGTGTCGACGATGTGCTCGAGCACCCGCGGCCCGGCGATTACGCCCTCCTTGGTCACGTGGCCGATCACGAAAACGGCCATATTGCTGGATTTCGCCAGCTCGCGCAGCCGCGAGGAGCACTCGCGCACCTGCGAGACCGACCCCGCGCTGGATTCCAGCTCGGGCAGATAGATCGTCTGGATCGAGTCGACGATCAGCAGGTCCGGGCGCACCTGGCTGACGTGCTCGAGGATCACGTTGAGGTTGGTCTCGGTGACCAGGAACAGGCTCTCGGGCATGGGGCGCTGAGCGCCGCCGTCCGCTCCTTTGGCCAGGCGCGAGGCGCGCATCTTGATTTGCCGCTCGGATTCCTCGCCCGAAACGTAGAGGACCGGTCCGTTCATGGCCATCTCGACCGCCATCTGCAGGACGAGGGTCGACTTGCCGATCCCGGGGTCGCCCCCCACCAGGACGATCGAGCCTGGGACGATGCCGCCCCCCAGCACGCGGGCAAACTCCCCGATCGGCAGGAGGAGACGCTCCTCGCCGTCGCCTTCTATCTCGCCGATACGCCGCGGCCTGGAAGCGCCTCCCGCCAACCCGCGGCTGACCAGGGCATGCGCACCGGCCGCCGCTGGAGCAGGGGCGATGATTTCTTCGACCATGCTGTCCCAACTGCCGCACTGCGGGCAGCGCCCCAGCGGCCGCGGCGAGATCCGCCCGCACTGCTGGCATACGTATTGTGTTTGAGTTTTTGCCATCGACACAACCAATCGAAGAGTGAAAAAGGGTTATCGCAGTGTAACCCTGCCATAACCCTTTTGTCAACGGTCTCATCCAGCCCGTATTTTGCTAGGCTTTCAATCCCAGGGGCTGTTTCTCAGGCTCGTCTTTTTTATCTTCCCGCTTGAGGATGATCTGGTTGTCGTCATCTACGTCAACCAGGACCACATCGCCGGTTTCGAACTCACCCGAGAGGAGCTTATCCGAAAGCGGGTCTTCGACGACCTGCTGGATCACCCGGCGCAGCGGTCGCGCGCCCATCTCGGGGTCGAATCCCTTGTCGGCCAGGGCGCCCAGGGCATTATCCGTGGCGCGGAGGGTAATCTCGTGCTCGCTCAGCCGGCTGGCGACCTTGTTCAGCTCCAGAGTAACAATCTTTTTGATGTTATCCTTGGACAGCGAGCGGAAAACGATCACCGAATCCAGGCGGTTGATAAACTCGGGGCGGAAGACCCGGCGCAGCGAGTCGAGCAGCTTCTTGCGCATCTCGTCGTAGGAGGCTTTCTCTTCGACGATCTCATCGCGCTCGATGGCGAAGCCAAAGGAGGTCTGCCGCTTGATCATGTCCGCGCCGATGTTCGAGGTCATGACGATGATCGCGTTGCGGAAGTCGACCTTGCGCCCGCGGGCGTCGGAGAGGTGGCCTTCTTCCATGATCTGCAAGAGCATATTGTGGGCCTCGGGGTGGGCCTTTTCGATTTCATCAAAGACGACGATCGAGTAAGGCCGGCGGCGCAGGGCTTCGGTCAGTTGGCCGGCTTCTTCGTAGCCCACGTACCCCGGAGGCGCGCCTACCAGCCGACTCACCGTGTGGCGCTCCATAAACTCGGACATATCCAGCTGGATCAGGGCATCCTCGCTGCCGAAGAGGAAGCGGGCCAGGGTCTTGGTCAGCTCGGTCTTGCCAACGCCGGTCGGGCCGAGGAAGACAAACGAACCGATCGGCCGGCGCGGGTCTTTCAAACCGGCGCGCGCGCGGCGCACCGCCTTGGAGATGGCATTGATCGCCTCTTCCTGGCCGATGATCGACTTGCGCAGCTCGTCTTCCATCGTCAGCAGGCGTTGCGATTCTTCCTGGGCGATCTGCATGACCGGGATGCCGGTCCACATCGAGACCACCTCGGCGATGTCCTCGGCGGTCACGGTCGGGCTGGTGCTTCGGTCCCAACCGGTGCGCAGCCGCTCGAGCTGGCGCTCCAGGTTGGTCTCACGTTCGACCAGCTCCTGGGCGTCGTCGTAGCGCCCGTCTTCGAGGGCCAGGTTGTGGTTGGTGCGCACCTCGCGAAGCTGGGCCAGCAGCTCTTTGACCGTCTTCGCCGCCGGGCTCTTGTACATGCGCACCCGCGAGGAAGATTCGTCGATCAGGTCGATCGCCTTGTCCGGCAGGAAACGCTCGGTGACGTAACGCGCCGAGAGGTTGGCCGCAGCGTCCAGGGCCTCATCCGAGATGGTCAGGCGGTGATGCTCCTCATAGGCTGGTCGCACGCCGCGCAGAATCTCGATGGTTTCATCCAGGGACGGCTCGTTGACGATGATCGGCTGGAAGCGCCGTTCGAGCGCCGCATCGCTCTCGATGTGCTTGCGGTACTCATCCAGCGTGGTCGCGCCGATCACCTGCAGCTCGCCGCGCGAGAGGGCCGGCTTAAGGATGTTGGCCGCGTCCACCGAGGAGCCTGCCGCGCCAGCGCCCACCAGCATGTGGACCTCGTCGATAAACAGGATCGCTCCCGAGGTCTTCAGCTCGTCGATCACCCGCTTGAGGCGCTCTTCGAACTGGCCGCGGTACATGGTGCCTGCCACCAGCGAGCCAACGTCCAATTGCAGGACGCGCTTGTCCAGCAACGGGGCGGGGACGTCGCCTTCGACGATGCGCTGGGCGAGGCCCTCGACGATGGCTGTCTTGCCCACGCCGGGCTCGCCGATCAGCGCCGGGTTGTTCTTATTGCGGCGGGCGAGGATCTGGATCACGCGCTCGATCTCCATCTGCCGCCCGATCACCGGGTCTAATTTTCCTTCCTCGGCCAGCGAGGTCAGGTCGACCGCCAGTTGGTCCACCAGGGGCGTCTTGGGCTTTGCGGCCTGCTCCTGGCGCGAGCTCCCCGAGCGGGTCGCCGAGGCCGTCGAGGCCGGGGCGCTGCTGCTCTCCTGGAGCACGCGGCGCGTCTGGCGTCGGATCTGCTCCGGCGTCACGCCCAGCTTGCGCAGCACGTCCATGGCCACGCCTTCGCCGTAGCGCACCAGCCCGAGCAGCAGGTGCTCGGTGCCGATGTAATGGTGGCCCATTCGGCGCGCTTCTTCAATCGCATATTCGAGAACCTGCTGCGTTCCTGGAGCCAGGTCGATCTTCCCCCCGCGGTATTGCCCGCTTTCGCTCAACCGTTCCACGATCTCTTTCACTCGTTCTACTTCCAGGCCCAAATCGCGCAGCACACGACCGGCGACCCCTCCTTCTTCCTGAATCAGGCCCAACAGAAGGTGTTCGGTGCCAATGTAATTATGGCGCATGCGTTCCGCTTCTTGGTGCGCTAAACTGAGCACGCGCCTGGCTCGTTGTGTAAACCGCTCCATTCCAGACAAAGTTAATCCTCCTGAGCATACAAGGCCTGCGGCGAACAAACGGTCCGGCGCTCGAACAGGCCCTATCAGTCCAAAATCATTCTACCAAACTTTGGGAGTTTTTCCAGTCATCCGTTTGGGGGATTGTGACCGTCACTCAGACAGTACTTTTGGGTAGGATCCGGTCCCTCACTGTCTCGAGTCTCCATATATCTATACGCGTCGCCCGCTTCGGGGATTGACCCTTCCGAAACGAAACTGAGTGCCGGATCTGGGCGGCTGTGATAGATAACAGGATCAGTTTTTATGGTATTTTCGGTCGATCGATGTCTGCCGCGCTTCCCATTTATACCAATCATGTCTTAATTGTTTCCGTGATTCTACCACACTTGTCAAGGGCAAATTTCCCTATCTTCATTGGGGAATCAGTCACCCAACAAGTACGCAAGTACCCACCTGGCCGTCGCCAGCAGCGCTTCGATATGTGTGCGCTCGTAGTTGTGGGAGGCATCCACCCCTGGACCGATCAGAGCCAGGGCGACATCCCCTCCCGCACGCCAGTAAGCCTCGCCGTCTGAGCCATAATAAGGATAGATGTCCACCCGGTACGGAATCCCGTTAGCCTCTGCAAGACGGCGCATCCTCTGGCTGAGACCATGGTGGTACGGCCCCCCCGAATCCTTGACGCACAGAGTGGCGTGGAACTCGTCGGACGCCTGTCCTTCACCCACCGCTGCCATGTCCACGCAGACCAGCTCGGCCGTATCCGCCGGGATGCCCGCCGCGGCGCCGTGACCCACCTCTTCGTAGTTGCTGAAATGGAAACAGGTCCGTTGGGCAGGGCGGCGACCCGCGGCATGCAACGCCTGGATCGCAGCGACAAGGCAGGCGGCGCCGGCTTTGTCGTCCAGGTGGCGCGAGCGGACGAAGCCATCAATGATCTCTACCCGCGGGTCGAAGGCCACGAAATCGCCGGGCAGGATCCCCAGCGCCGCGGTCTCTTCCACGCCGGCGGTCTTTGCGTCCAGGCGGACTTCCATTGACTCGTCGTCGCGCTTCATTTCGTTCACCTGCGCCCCATATACGTGGCTGGATGCCTTGCTGAGCAACAGCGAGCCGCGGATCTCCTTCCCCGAATCGGTAAAGATGGTGCAGCCTTCCCCCTCCACCGTGTTCCAGGCGTATCCGCCGATCTTGCTCAGGCGCAGCCGCCCGTTGGTCTTGATTTCCTTGACCATCGCTCCCAGGGTATCCAGGTGCGCGGTCAGGGCGCCAGGGGCATCCTCCCGCCCGCCGGGCCAGGTCGCCAGTAAAGCCCCTTTGCGGGTCATCGCCAGCTCCAGCTCGGGGAAAGCCCCCAGGGTTTCGCGGGTGCGCTCGATCGCCCGCTCCGCCAGGCCGGTCGGGCTGGGCGTGTTCAAGAGGTCTCTCAAGAATCTCAGCAAATAGTCAGTGTCGATGGGGGGGAGGGGTGTCATATTATCGTTCGCCTCTAATCTCGGCGGCGAGCTGCTGGTAGAACCCGGCCAGGTACTGGTGGCGGGCTTCGGCCCACTGGCGCGCGGTGCTGGTAAACAGTCGCTCTTTGACCTTGCTCAGCTTGAAGAGGTACTCATGGTACGAGCTGTGCGGCTCGCCCGGCTCGAGGTTCCCGGTGGCGCGGAAGCGCTCGGATGGCTCGGCGTAGACCGGCTGGCCATCGAGGACCGCATAGGCGATGGTGCGCGCCGCGCCGATCGCCCCGAGCACGTCCAGCTTATCGGCGTCGAAGAGGATTTTGGCTTCCAGGGTCCGCGGCGGCTCCGAGGTGTCGCGGAAGCGGTGGGCGCGGATGCAGTGCAGCACGGCCTCGATCCTTTCCGTCGGCCAGCCGTCGCTTTCGAGCACCTCGCGGGCAAATTCGGCGGACTGGTGGTGGTGGCTGGCGCGATCTTCCCCTTCCTCGCCTGGAGCGCTGCCCTGGGCGTCGTGGAGCAGCGCCGCGGCGCGGACAATTTCCAGGTCGGCGCCTTCGATTTGGGCGAGGCGTTCGGCGGTGCGGTACACGCGCAGGACATGGTCGAAATCGTGGACGGGGTCGGCCGCCTGGTACCAGGCGCGGGCTTCATCAATGGTGGGCATGAAGGATATCCTTACGCTCTCCTTTAATGGTAGTCCTTGGCGGTTGGCCAGGCATCCGCGAGGCTGCCTTTCAATCCACGCAGGATCAGGATCGGCGCGTCGTTCTCAAAGGGCATGCAATACCGGCAGTGGGTCTGGCCGGCCTCGGTGACGCTGTCGAACCAGGGAGCCTCATCCGCGTATGGTTTGCCGATCGAGATCATCACCTTCCCTGTACAACTGCCAATTCCCCAAAGGTAATAACTGTTGTGCCCGCTGATGGCTTTGGGCAGCCCATAGGCCGGTCCATATAGATCGATGGCGCCAGCCTCGCCATAATTATCGGTGTATAGACACGCCTGGTCACGCTCCGCTGGGCTCAGACTGGAATAAACGTTGGCTACGGAAGCGACGATCTCTTGCCAACCATAATGGTCGGCGAACAACTGTGGAAGCTCTCCCTCCTCGTTGCGCTCGATTTTGACGTTCCCGAGACCGCTGAAGGCGGCGCTGTAGCGGATGTAAGCCTCCGGGGAGAGGATCGGGACGGCGAGCGGGATCGCTGTCATGCTGATCAGGGCGACCACGCCGAGATAGCCAGCTTGAAACCAGCGCCAGCCGGGCCGCCAGCGGACGATCTGATCGAGCACGGTCGCTCCACCCGCGAAGAGGGCCGGGTACATAGGGGAAAGAAAGTAAAATTTCGCCTGGGTAATGGTGAAGATGGCATATAAAAACAGGTAAGCCCACCCCAGGAAACGATACGGTTTCCCGGCGGGGTTGAAAAAGAAGAAGAACAGGCCAGCCAGCCAGAGCGGCAGGCTAATCCACCCTGCGGTGAGGATTTGCTGGGCGAGAAATTCAGGAGGGGTGACCGGGTAAGTCTTCCCGGAGGCGTAGGTGCGCCAAAATTCCAGGGTGGGGAAGCCGTGCTGGAACTGCCAGATCAGGTACGGGGAGAAGATTAGCAGGGCAATCCCACCGCCCAGGAGCAGCCAGCGGTTGAAGAGCAGTCGGCGTTGGGGGGTGAGCAGCAGGCCGGCGATCACTGCCAGGGTGAAAAAGCCAAAGGTCACCTTGGTGAGCATGGCTACCCCGGCAATCAGGCCGAAAGCGAGCCATAAGCGCGGGTTCTGGCGCTGGACGAGGCGAATCAGGATCCAGATACCAGCGCTCCACCACAATTGGTCGAAGATATCCATGGTGAGTATCCCGCTGGATCCCAGGAAAACCGGGCCAAGGGCGACGGCCAGAGCAGTCAAGGCCTGGGCCAGCGGGCCGGCGCCTAACTCGGCGGCGATGCCGGCAGCGATCAGGATGATCAACGCTCCGGCCAGGGCAGGCAGCAAGCGGATGCCGACCAGGGAGGCGCCAAACAAAGCGCGCGCTCCGGCGGCCGCGGCGGCGACGAAGGGCGGAAAGTCTACGTAGCCCAGGTCCAGGTGCTGCCCGGCGGCCAGGTAATACAGCTCATCGCGAAAGAATTGGTCGTGGGCGTTGACCCATAGATGCAGGCCAATCTGGACAGCGGCGATCAAGAATACCGGCCATGCTGACCACAACAACCGAGGAAAGGAAGCGACTCGCGAGCCCATCTTGGCCTCCTGTGATTGGACGCTGGACGAATATAAAAACCGGTTGTACGCAGCGGATAACAATAGATTTAGAAATAATGATTCGGAGAAGT
The DNA here is from genome assembly GCA_035542155.1 of Anaerolineaceae bacterium. Taxonomy (GTDB): domain Bacteria; phylum Chloroflexota; class Anaerolineae; order Anaerolineales; family Anaerolineaceae; genus DATKLX01. The sequence goes on along the minus strand of DATKLX010000214.1, from coordinate 191 downwards.
GTACCCATAGTATCTGGTATGAGAGACAAATTGTCAAGATGGGAGTTCTGGGGTGTTTGTCCCAAGATTGGTAGGCGAATTTAGCAAAATCGCCCAGGCAGTTTTCTCCCTTGAAAGAGGATGCTCAGCTAAGCCACCCCCACTCCGGCGACCATCAAGCCGCTGGTCATCCCCGGCCAGGTCTTGTAGCC
>DATKLX010000213.1:0-5219 GCA_035542155.1 Anaerolineaceae bacterium | reverse complement strand
GGCTACAAGACCTGGCCGGGGATGACCAGCGGCTTGATGGTCGCCGGAGTGGGGGTGGCTTAGCTGAGCATCCTCTTTCAAGGGAGAAAACTGCCTGGGCGATTTTGCTAAATTCGCCTACCAATCTTGGGACAAACACCCGCCAACAGTGGAATTGGTGAATGGGATTGGAAAATGCTACAATTGTATACTTAAAGAGAACACATTTTCACAATGTACACCCTTCGCCAGTTCTTTGATCTCAATCAACCGATCATCCACTTTGCCTATGGATTGTCGTTCTTTGTAATGGGGCTCGCGATCGCTCTGCAGTCGCGCAGCTCGTCGCGGCTGGAGCTGGCCCGCAGCCTGGCCTGGCTGGCGGCCTTCGGCATCCTCAACAGCCTCTACGAATGGGGCGAGGTCTTCTCCCCGGTCCAGGAAGCCTATCTGAGCCCGGTCGGGATCGCGAATTTACACAAGGCTCACCTGCTCTTCCTCAGCGCCTCCTACCTCTGCCTGTACCAGTTTGGCGCGGCGCTGCTCCGCTCGCCCGAGCGCCGCCGCTGGGCGCGCTGGATCGGCCTGGGCGTGTATGCCTTCTGCGCGGTCTTCATCTTTTTCTTCCTCGGCCCCATCCTCGGCGACCTGGAGTCCTGGCATAATACCGCCGAAACCCTGGCGCGCTACATTATCGGGTTTCCGGCAGGCCTCCTGGCCGCCTACGCCCTACGTGAGCAGACCCACCGGGATATCGTCCCCCTCAACGCCCCGCACATCGTAACCATGCTGCGCGCCGCCGGGCTGGCCCTGGCATTTTACGCTGTACTGGTTGCGCTGACACCCCCGCCGCTGCTCTTCTTCCCCGCCAACATCGTGAACAGCTCTACCTTCGAACAGGCTCTGGGTTTCCCACCGCTGATCTTGCTCTCCGTGGTCGGGCTGGTCCTCGTGGTAACCGTGATCCGCGCCCTCGAGATCTTCCAGGTGGAGATAGAGCGGCGCATCGAGGGCATGGAACAGCAGCAGATCCTGGCGGCGGAGCGCGAGCGGATCGGTCGCGAGCTCCACGACAGCACCATCCAGAGCGCCTACACGGTCGGCCTGCTGATCGATTCGGCGCGCAAGCTGGTTGAGCCGGAGAGCCCGGTCGCCAACCGCCTGGAAAAAGCCGTGCTCGCCCTCAACGACGTGATCCACGACCTGCGCCGCAGTATGGTCGAGCTGCGCAGCCCGCCCTCGACGGAAACCCTGGCCGAATCTCTGCGCCGGATGACCCAGGATTCGCAGTTCCGCTCGCTGGTCGACCTGTCGCTGGAGCTGGATTTGTCCGAAGAGGAACGGCTCTCGCACACCCAGACCGACCACATTCTCGCCATCGTCAATGAGAGCCTGTCGAATATTGTCCGCCACGCCCAGGCCAGGCGGGTGCAGATCCGCGCCGCGCAGAACGAAGAATGCCTCAAGATCAGCATCCAGGACGATGGGGTGGGCCTGGATTCGGAGCGCATCGAAGGGTATGGCCTGCGCAATATGCGCGAGCGAGCCCGCCTGCTGGGCGGGAGCCTGGATGTGAGCAGCAAAAACAATAAGGGCACCCTGGTCACCGTCGAGGTGCCGTTGAAGGAATAAGTAGAAGATGAGCAAAATCCGGGTCATGATCGTCGACGATCACGCGCTGGTGCGCCTGGGATTGATCACCCTGGTCAACGACCAGGGCGATATGGAAGTGGTCGGCGAGGCCGGCAACGCGCCCGACGCGGTGCGCGGCGTGGAGCGCCTCCAGCCGGATGTGGTCCTGATGGATATCCGCATGCCCGGCGAGGGCGGCATCGAGGCCACCCGCCAGATTTGCGCGCGCTTTCCCCACACGAAGGTGGTGATTCTGACTTCCTTCGCCGACGACGAGCTGGTCATGCACGCCATCCAGGCCGGCGCGGTCGGTTATGTTTTGAAAGAGGCGGATAACGCTGAGCTGCTCCGTGCGATCAGCGCCGCCGTCCAAGGGAAATCGGCCCTCGACCCGACGGTGACCATGCGCCTGCTTGCCCAGGTCCGCGAGCAAGGCCGCCGCGCCGAAGAGAACGCCTTTCACGACCTGTCCGAAGGGGAGATGAACATCCTGGCCGAGCTGACCCGCGGTAAGACCAACGCCGAGATTGCCCGGGCCCTCTCCTTGAGTGAAAAGACGGTGCGCAACCACGTCAGCGCAATCCTGGAAAAGCTCGACCTGAGCAACCGGGTCGAGCTGGCCACTTACGCCGTCGAGCATCACATCTTCGACCATGTCAGGAAAGAGTAAAACCGGAACCACCCCGAAGTGGCGCACCGGGGTGGTTCCTCTTTCATGAAAGGGGCGGGATAGGGTGGTCAGTCGGCGCCGGCAGGTTGTTTGACGGGAACGGCTTGCTGCGTTTTCTTCTTGGAGGCCGTGTCCCAGGGGGTACCGATCCAGCGGAGGAGGAAGTAGTCTGCACCAATATAGCCGGCAATTTTCCAGGCCAGGATGAGGCCCACGGCAATAATGAAGAGCATCGGGTTCGTGCTGGCGGAGCCGGCCATCATGAAGTTCCAGTTCATCAGTGCGCCGAAGAAGGCCGCGATACCCACGAACGCGCCCACAATCAATGCAATTCCAACCAGAAGCTCACCATAAGCGACGAGCTTGGCAAACCAGGTGTAAACCTGGCCGTCGATCATCATCTGCAGGAAGGAGCGGTACCAGTCGAAGGTAATCGCGGGCTTGGCAGGGGCAGCGGGGATTTTCACCGCGCTCAGCCAGAAGCCCTTGAGGGCCAGGCCGGTCTGCACCCAGGCCGGATCAGTGATCTTGTGCTCGGCAGCCATGATCCATTGCAGGCCCAACCAGATCCGCAGGGGCAGCCACAGCAAAGCGGCGACTTTGCTCTCGAACAGCCACTTTGCCAGCGGCGGGTTGGAAACGACATTCTCGTTGCGAGCGAATAACGAAGCCATGGAAATTCTCCTTCAGGATAGGGTAGGTTTTTCGGGTTCCTCAAATCGGATTATTAAGATCCGTATTTACGATAATAGGATACCGGATTCTCGGCCGGAATCACAGGGACAGGTGTCCCAATTTCCCAGGGACACCTGTCCCCTTTCTTTCATTTTCCTTTCATTTTCGTGGAATATACTTGATTTTGTTTTTACCTTGAATGATAGAAAGAAGGACCTGAAGAAATTATGCTGAATCGAGCCAATTGGCAAAAAATGAGCGCCATGCTGATCTTCGTCGCGCTCGTTTTAACCGCCTGCACCGGCGCGCCTCAGGCGGCCCAGGCGAGTGACAATCAAAATCCCTCGGCGGGACAGGGCACCCCGGGGCAGGGACGGAACGGTTTTGGCGGGGTGGGCATCACCGCCGACACGCCGCTGGAATCCAAGCTGGCAGTCGGCCTGCTGAAATTGGAAGGTACCAGCCTCTCAGTGACCCCCGCCGAGGCCAAACAGATGCTCCCCCTCTGGGAAAAGGTCAAGAGCGAGGAAACAGCCTTCAACCCCGCCGCGACGCCGAAGCCAGACGCCTCCTCGCGCGCCGAGCAGCTCCAGTCGCTCTACCAGGAGATCGAAAAGACCCTGACTCCCCAACAGTTAAAGGCTTTGCAGGATATGTCCATCACCGGGGCGGAGCTCAGGGATTTGATGACTGTTCTGGAGATTACCCCCAACGCCGGCAACTTCGCCGGTGGCGGGCTCTCGGCTGAACAACGCGCCACCGCAATCGCGGAGGGCACCCAGATGCCGGGCGATTTCTCTCCGCAGCGTGCTACCCAGGTCGCCGAGGGCACCCAGGTCCCTAACGGTTTCGGCCGCAACGGTACCCCGGGGACGCGCACTCCGCGGAATGGCACGCCCGGTGCGGGCGGTCTTCGCGGCGGCTTCGGCTTCAACAACCTCTTCCTCGACCCGCTGATCAAGATGCTCCAAACCCGCGCGTCAAGCGGTTAGTCGCGAACCAGGGCCACCGCAACCATGTAACCAGTTAACTTTTTTTACAGTTCTCGGATCTCGTATTTAATTCGCCAATACAATCTGGAACCCCAGCTTGGTCAAATCGAGGCGCAGGCTGGCGGGCAGGGCGTCATCCGTGATCAGCCGGTTAACCACCGTCAACGGCGCCACCTGGACGACCGATTCTTGCCCGAAGAGCGTGTGGTCCGCCAGCAGGATCACCTCGCGCGCAGAGTGGATCATCGCCTGCTTCATCGTTACCTCGGAGATATTGGTGTGCGAGAGCCCAAAGCTCTGCGAAATCCCCGAGACCATCAGGAACAGCTTATCGGCGCGCAGCTCGCGCAGGGCGCCTTCGGCGGTCGGGCCCACCAGCACCTGGCTGCTATGCCGGTAAGCCCCCCCGGTGACGATCAGGCTGATGTTCGTGTTCCGGCGGAGGATATCCAGGATGCCCAGCGAATTGGTGATCACGGTGATGTCCTTGCGCTCGAGCAGCTCCTCTGCCAGATAGCAGGCAATCGGGCCGTCGTCCATCAGGACCACCTCGCCGGCCTGGATTTCTCTCGCGGCTGCCCGGGCGATCAGGCGCCGGCGGATGTCGACCTCATCCCGCAGGTTCTGGTCGGCATCGATCACCTCAAAGTCGATCTTCAACTGGCTGGCGTAGCTCTGCATCGCGACGATCAGGCTCTTGTACCATTCGTGCTCGCTGAAAGGGACGATAAACCCGATCCGCCGCGGAAAGGGCTTCTCGGCCTGCAGATCGATGCCCGAAGGGGTGGAAAGACGATCCCGGACAGCTTCCGCGCGCAGCAACCAGTGACCTTCCTGGCAGGTATAGTATTCAGGCAGGGTTTCCGCGGTCAGCAGCCCATGTGGGGTGACCAGGTGAGCCGGCAGGGGCCGGTTTTGGTAGGCCGCGATCGCCGCCTGCATACAGGCCGTTCCGACGATTTCGGGGAACTGCGCCAGGCCGGCTTTGCAGTAGCTGCCCTCCATCAACGCGTTTTTCAGCGTGTCTCCTTCCAGGCCAAAGGGGAGCACGATGAGGTTTGCCGGATCGATGCGCAGGTCGCGGCAGGCATTCATCGCCCCCCAGGCGGTCGAGTCGTTGATCGCGAAAATCAGGTTGATCTCCGGGTGGACCGATAAAGCATCCCGGGTGAGCTGGTACGCGGTGGCAGCCCGAGATTGGGCGTTGATCGAGAGGATCACCTCTGCTTCTGGCAACGCCTCGCGTAACCCGGCCGCGAACCCCCGGCTGC
>DATKLX010000212.1:0-3230 GCA_035542155.1 Anaerolineaceae bacterium | reverse complement strand
GGCTACAAGACCTGGCCGGGGATGACCAGCGGCTTGATGGTCGCCGGAGTGGGGGTGGCTTAGCTGAGCATCCTCTTTCAAGGGAGAAAACTGCCTGGGCGATTTTGCTAAATTCGCCTACCAATCTTGGGACAAACACCTCATCCAATTCGATTTTACAAAACCAGAGTTTTGTGGTATACTGAAAATCTGTTGTACAGTATGATTTGTGAGTGACTTAACCGCTGCTCCGGATCAATTGAGCGGCGGTTCGATTTTCCCGAATCCGTCCATATAAATTGAGGAGTTTTCAACACGAAGTATGAATACAAAGGTATATGTAGGGAATCTATCCCACCTTACCACCAGCGAAGATTTGCGTATGCTGTTTTCGAGGGCAGGGTCGGTGGTATCCGTAGATGTAGTCAAAGATCAAAAAACTGGCAGATCCAGGGGCTTTGCTTTCGTTGAGATGGTCAGCCAGTCCGATGCCGGGAAAGCGGTCAGTGAGTTCAATGGCTATCTGCTGGACCGCCGCCGGCTCGCCGTCAAGGCGGCGCGCAGCCAGGGGCAAAAGCCAAAGCACGCGGGGGCGCTGAAGGAATATACATCGTATCATGAGATCAGCAACCGCGGCTACTAGAGCCGTGTCGCAAACGCTTCTTTAACCACAAAGCACACAAAGTCCACAACGATAAAAACAAAAAAGCCGGGGCGGCCCGGTGGTTTTTGCGCGTCTCGGGATCCTTCAATTTTTTGAGATGGGTGATGAATCGGCTGGCATTCAGGGCTAAAAGAAAACCGGACGGCGCCTGCGTTGCCCAGGTCTCGAATGCGGCGTCACCAGGGAGGCGGTAAAACGTGTTATTGATCTCGACGGTATCGAATACCCCGGCTTAATAGCCAAACCAGTCTTTCTGGCGCAGCTCATCTGGGTAGAACAACCCGCGCCAGTGCCGGTACACCCAGCCCGACGTCCCAATGCGGACCACGGCCTGGGATGGTCTCAGGGATCGACCACCGACCAGGCGTCCCCGATCCCCTGCCCATACGCATCCCCGGGCCGCGCGTCATTGGCGTACAAGTAAAGCGGCCTGCCGCGGTAGGTCACCTGCAGGCTGCCGTCGGAGAGGGTGATCGTGCCGAGATTCCCGGCGGTTTCGCTGTTCCCCTGGGGGTCGCCGCTCGTCAGCAGCGGTCGCCAGTACGCCTGGCAGTTTCCCGAGCAGGCACCCGGATTAGGCGCGTTTTTTCTGAAGACGTAGAGGGTCATACCACTGCCGTTCATCAGGATCCTGCCAAAGAGGGCTGTCTCCCGAACGGCGACCACCGCCGGACGGACTGGAGCGCTGGCGACCAGCAGATCGCTCTTAGACGGGATGCTGTAGGTAAAGAGGCCCGGGCCGGGCGCCTTCGGCGCTGCAGCGGTGGTTTGCGCGACGGAAGGCAGGCTCACGTGGAAAGCCGACGCGACCCCACGCCCACTATCATCGATCACCGGCCCATCCGGCCCGGGAAACTCGTATACCCCGATGACGCCCCGGTCCACGTGCAGGCTGGCATAGAGTCTGTGGGTCACTCGTTCATTGGCGATATTAATCACCAGGGCGTCGCTTTCCCCGGCGTGGATCCCCGTCCGGCCAATTTCCGTTCCCGGAGAACCGTTTTCATCGTTGTAGATCACCAGCCAGCCCGAGCCAGTGCTGATCACCTTATCGATCGCCACGGTCGCGTTTTTGATCACCTGGTCCTGGACCGCGACCGCCGGGGGAATGTTCTGCACGGCCGGCGCCCGGGTGGGAGCCGTCACGGGAATAACCGCCTGGGGCGCCTTTGCCGGCGCCGCCTGGCAGGCCGCCAGCAGCACTGCGATCCCGAGCCAGAGTCCAATTTGTTTGATTAAAATCCTGGATTCCATTAACCCTCCCTCCACTAAACCTGCCACTCGATCGGCTACTACTTCATATATCAATTTTATCCAATTTATCGAATCGAGTGGGGCTTGCAGGTGCGCTTTTCCCAATATGGGCTGAAGGACAGCACCGCAGCCGTTGGTCAGAGGGAAGACCAGCCGAAACCAACTTTACGTTTCCCCTCTCATCACTTTCGCGCCGGTCGGTCCAGGACTGCCCCCTTCTGGCTCGATGGTGACCCCAAAACGGTTGTACTCGGACAGTGGAATGCGCGGGTCGACCTTTAGAGCGCCGTAGCCGGTGCGGCCCACTATAAACAGGCCGCCGCTGACCCGTTCTCCGTCCCTGTTCAACCAGAGCTGGTAGGTTTTGCCGGTTTCCAGGCGCGGCAGGCCATCGACGACCAGGGTACCGTAGCGGCCATCGGGACTGGTGATCAGCACCCCGCGGCCCTGTGGGGCCGCGTCGGTGCCAACCATCGCCACTACGTGGAACTGGTTCATGGATTGGGTCTGCTGGCGGACCTGGTTGTAGAGGAACAGGCTGGTCGCTGCCAGAGCGATGATCAGAACCAGACTGACCAGGCCCCACACCGGAGCAGCCCGGGAAAAGAAGGTTGACAACCGCTCACGCAAAGACAAAGACGGCTCGCGGACGGAAGCCAACTGCGGCCGGGAAGGCTGAGCCGAGCGGCTTTCGCGGACAGAGACCTCAGCCTGCTCGAGAATGGACTGCTTGAGGTACGCCGGGGGCTGCACGTCGGGTGCCCCCAGGGCGAGCTGGCTGGCGACGAGCTGATATGCCTCGAGCTCACCAGCGCAGACGCTGCATTGGCGCAAGTGCTCACTTACCTGGCGTTCCTCTTCGCCTTCGAGGATTCCCAGAGCGTAAGCGGGAAGTGAGTCAATCACGTGCTGGTCCATCGCCATTCTTTTCCGCAATCCTTTACCTACATTGATACGTACTTTTTTTCTCAATAGATCTCTTTCGAGACAGATTCATATCACCTCGAGATGGGCTGGTCAGCAAGGATCTGGCGCAGCTTCTGCATGCCGAGGCGGACACGGGTTTTTACTGTTCCCAACGGCTCATGGATCGCATCGGCAATCTCCTGGTGGCTCATCCCGTTGAAATAAGCCAGGGCGAGGACCTTGCGCTGTCCTTCGGGGAGTTCAGCCAGCGCCTGGCGCAGCCGGTATTTTTGCTGCTCCAAATCGATCGCCGATTCCAGCTCGACCGGATCCTCCAGGTCGGGAGAGACCCCTTCCGTCCATTCCACGCGGTGGCCTTCCGGGCGAACGTTCTGGCGGCGGAGGACATCAATCGCGCGGTGGCGGG
>DATKLX010000211.1:0-35038 GCA_035542155.1 Anaerolineaceae bacterium | reverse complement strand
GGCTACAAGACCTGGCCGGGGATGACCAGCGGCTTGATGGTCGCCGGAGTGGGGGTGGCTTAGCTGAGCATCCTCTTTCAAGGGAGAAAACTGCCTGGGCGATTTTGCTAAATTCGCCTACCAATCTTGGGACAAACACCTTCTCTCGCCTGGTTTGCTTCTCCATCACCTTTATGCTACAATGTTAACCAATCTGGAATCGGTGGTCGTCACGACCTGTATAGGCCGTGGCGGCGTCGGGCCGAGTGTGCCCCTCGAAAAGTGCCGCCTGTCTATATATGCCCACCGATCCTATGTCTCTCTGGAAGAATTATCACCTCTCTCATACAATCCAAGATGCATTGCAGGTTCTAAGCGCTTATCCTGGTCCGGCCCGGATTATTGCGGGAGGCACTGATCTGTTGTTGGACTTGCAGCAGGCCCGCCACCCACCGGTTGACCTCCTCGTCGATGTCACCGCTGTCCCCGAGCTGAACTGCCTGGAGATCCGCGGATTTGAGCTGTTTATCGGAGCCGCTGTGCCGCTGCGCGTCATGACCGTTTCGCCCCTCGTTCACCGGCATGCCCGGGCGCTCCAGGAGGCCAGTGCGTTGATCGGAGGGCCGCAGGTGCGCAATACCGCTACCCTGGGCGGGAATGTCGCTCACGCCCTTCCCGCGGCGGATGGGACCATCGCTCTGATTGCGTTGAACGCGCAAGCCGAGATCGCTAGCCTAGATGGGATCCGCCGCGCGCCAATCCTGGATCTATTTAAGGGACCGGGCCAGTCATCCCTGGATGCCCGGCATGACCTGCTGGTCGGTTTCTACCTGCCTCTGATACGATCTGGTCAGGCCTCTGCGTTTGCCCGCGTCATGCGCCCGCAGGGGGTAGCGATCGCCATTTTGAACCTGGCCGTCTGGCTGGAGCGCGCCGGGGACCGTATCGTCGATGTCCGCGTTTCGCTCGGGCCTGCGGGACCGGTTCCACGCCGCTCCGCAAGCGCGGAAAAAATCCTTCACGGCCAGCCTTTGACAGCCGAGCTGATGTCGCAGGCCGCCCGTGGGGTGCTCGACGACGCCCACTTTCGCGCCAGTCCCCACCGTTCTTCCGCCGAATACCGGAAACACCTGAGCCGGGTGTTATTGGACCAGGTCGTACATACTGCCTGGGATCGGGCAGTATGACGGAAAGAAAGCCGACATGAGTGATCATTTGAAATTAACGGTGAACGGGAAAGCAGTTGAGCTGGAAGCTCGCCCCGGTGAAATGTTGTCCGGCCTCCTCCGCGAGCGGCTGGGTCTGATCGGTACCAAAATTGGCTGCAATGAGGCGGAGTGCGGCTCCTGCACCGTTTTGGTCGACGGCGAGCCGGTGATCTCCTGCACGTTTCCGGCAGTCCGCGCTGATGGCAAACAGATTCTTACCATTGAAGGTCTGGCCGCCGTGGCGTCGCAGGGTAGCTCGAACCTCCATCCACTCCAGGAAGCCTTTGTGCTCCACGGCGCGGTGCAGTGCGGCTTCTGCATCCCGGGCCAGCTTCTGACCGCATATGCTCTGCTCAAACAAAATCCGAATCCCGACCAAAAAGCGATTCGCGATGCCTTAAAGGATACTCTCTGCCGCTGCGCGGGTTATCCGGCCATCGAGCAGTCGATCCTCGCCGCCGCCAAAGCCATACGCACGGGCCAACCGGTGGAGGAGCCCCACGTCCCCGACTCGACGCTGGCTCAGCGGGTGGTGGGCAGGATTCAGATTCGTCCCGAGGCGGTTGCCAAGGTCAATGGGACCGCCATCTATTCGGATGACCTGCGATTCGAAGGCATGCTCCACGGCGCGACCAGGCGGGCCATGGTGCCGCATGCATTCCTCAAGTCGATCGATGTGGAGAAAGCCCGCGCCCTCCCAGGCACGGTTGCTGTCCTGACCGCGGAGGATCTTCCCGCCGCCAGAACCCACGGACTGGTCATCCCCGACTGGCCGATTCTGGTCGGCGTGGGCGAGCGGATCCGCTATGTGGGCGACGCTATCGCGGTGGTTGCCGCCGAGACCCGCGAGATCGCTCTCCAGGCGGTGGAACTGATTGAGGCCGAATACGACCTGATGCCGGTGATCAGCGACCCGGTCCAGGCGCGACAGCTGAAGGCGGAGCATCTCCACTCGAAGGGCAACCTGCTCAAGCACATCAAAGTCCGCAAAGGCGATCTGGAACAGGGATTCGCCGAGGCTGACGTGATTCTTGAGCACACCTTCCACACCGCTACCACCGATCATGCCTTCATCGAGCCGGAATGCAGCATCGCCCGCGTGACCCCCGAGGACCGAATGGAGGTCTACGTTGGCTCGCAGATCCCTTACCAGGACCGCGAGCAGGTCGCTCGCGCCCTGGGTTGGCCGGAAGACCGGGTGCGCATCATCGGCATGCTCATCGGCGGCGGATTTGGCGGCAAAGAGGACATCATGGGCCAGATCCATGCCGCTCTGCTCGCTGAAGCCACCCACCGCCCGGTCAAAATCCTCTACGACCGCCATGAAAGCCTGATCGCCCACCCCAAGCGTCACGCCACTCAAATCCGCGTTAAAATGGGCGCGAAGCGCGATGGGACCCTGACCGCGGTCGAGACCGAGCTCTACGGCGATACCGGCGCGTACGCATCCCTGGGTGAAAAAGTGATGACCCGCGCCACCACCCATTCGGCGGGGCCCTACCGGGTACCGCACGTCCGGGCCGACTGCTATGCCATGTATACCAACAATCCCCCTGCCGGCGCCTTCCGCGGGTTTGGGGTGACCCAGTCCGCATTTGCGATCGAGAGCATGATGGATATGCTCGCGGAGGAGCTGGGCTTCGATTCGGCGGAGATACGCCGCAAGAACAACCTGCAGGTCGGGGATATCACCAACACAGGCCAGGTTCTGCGGGAAAGTGTGGGATTGAACGAATGCCTGGAGAAAACCATGGCTGAAGTGATCCGTCTGGTCGGACCGCGGCCGTTTGTGAGTCGCGAAGTACCGGGCGCGCCTCATCTGCGCCGTGCCTGGGGACTGGCTGTCGGTTACAAAAATACCGGGCTGGGCGGCGGCGCTCCGGATAAGGCCGGGGCGGAGGTGGAGCTGTACGGCAATGGCACGGCAGAAGTGCGTACATCTTCCGCGGAGATCGGACAGGGACTGGTCACCGTGCTGCAGATGATAGTCGCCGAAGAGCTGGCCCTGCCGCCTTCCCGGGTGAAGGTGCTCCTCTCGGACACAGATCTCACCCCCGACGGCGGCCCGACGACGGCCTCCCGCCAGACCTACGTGGCCGGGAACGCTGCTCGTGGGGCGGCTAAAGCGCTCCGCCAGGCGCTCGCCAGTACCATTGCCGAGAAATATGATGTTGCCCCCGATCAGATTCGCTTCATCGAAGGCCTGGCGCGTGTCAATGGCCATTCCATCTCCATCGGCGAGGTCGCTGCGGAGATGCAGGCCGAAGGCCGCCCGCCGAAAGCGTTGTATGAGTACTGGGCGCCGGCCACGCAGCCGCTCGGTGAAGGCGGCGATATGCATTTCGCGTTCTCGTTTGCTGCGCAGGCAGCGGAAGTCGAGGTCAACACCCTCACCGGAGAAACCTGCGTGCTGCGTGTCGTCGCCGCTACCGATGTTGGCTGCGCCATCAACCCCCTCGGTCTGCAGGGCCAGGTGGAGGGCGGGGTGATGATGGGCCTTGGAAACGCCCTGACCGAGGAGTTCATTGTCGACCAGGGTCAGGTTTTCAGCGACCGGCTAGCCCGCTATCGCATCCCGGGAATCATGCATGCCCCGGAGATCACCTCGATCATCGTCGAGCATCCGACCGCGGATGGGCCGTATGGAGCGAAAGGCGTTGGGGAGATTGTCAGTATCCCAACCACACCTGCGATTACCAATGCCATCTACAACGCGGTCGGCGTGCGCGTCGACCACCTGCCGGTAGATCAGGAAAAGATCGTTCGGGCGCTGGTTGGGGATTGGAAAGTGGAATGAATCAAGGATGAATCATGAGGGAGGGACGATGAAATCGGTGGTGGGGCCGCTCTGGTTGGACTGGGCCAGGGATATTCAGGCGATCGGCCAGACTGGGCTGCATTTCAGTTCCAACGATTTTGACCGCATGCGTTACCAGCGCCTGATCGATATTGCCAGCGAGATCTTTTCCAAAGCTTCCGATCTGCCTGTGGAGACTTTCAACCAGATATTTATGGCGGAACGCGGTTATGCCTGCCCGAAAATTGACGTGCGCGCGGCAGTCTTTCAGGAGGACCGGGTCTTGCTGGTCCGCGAGCGTCAGGATGGCGGCTGGTCGCTTCCTGGGGGTTGGGCGGATGTTAACGAGCCGCCGTCTTCGATGGTCGAGCGTGAGGTCCGCGAAGAAAGCGGCTACCAGGTGAAAGCCTGCCAGGTGATTGGGGTATACGAGGCAAACCACGACCGCGAGCCGATTGCCGTCTATCACGCCTACAAGATCGTTTTCCTGTGCGATCTGCTGGGCGGCGAGGCGACTATTAGCAATGAGACCAGCGCGGTCGGCTTTTTCAATGTAGATGATCTCCCTCCGCTCTCCCCATTCCGAACGCAGCCGCGGTATATCCAGGACGCATATGCTCTTTTACACGACCCGGCTCTTAGCGCAGTTTTCGATTGAATGATCCCGTCCGGGAAGGGCTGAATGCATTACGTTGCAGTTCGGTGACTCAACCAAATCATGGAGGTGATGGAATGCTGATTACAAACGCGAATGTGGTTACCTGGGAGCAGCCGAACCGGATTTTGATGGATCATGCCCTGCTGATCCAGGATGGAAAGATCGCCGCACTGGGCAGCCAGAACGAGCTGAAAAACAGATTCCCGGGAGTCGAAATCCTCGATGCGGGGGGCCAATATGTGATGCCGGGAAATATCTGCGCGCACACACATTTCTACGGCGCTTTTTCTCGCGGGATGGCCATCCCCGGTACAGCGCCCGAAAATTTTTCGGAAATTCTCAACAAGCTCTGGTGGCCGCTGGATAAATCCCTCACCGATCAAGCCGTCCGTTATTCCGCCCTTGTCTGCCTCGCCGACGCAATCCGCCACGGGACGACCATGCTGATCGACCACCATGCCTCCCCAAATTCGATCCCTGGCTCGCTGGATGTGATCGCTGCCGCCGTGGACCAGGCCGGGGTGCGCGCCTCTTTGTGTTATGAGGTCACCGACCGGGACGGGGAAGAGAGAACCCGCCAGGGGATCGCAGAAAATACCCGCTTCATCCAGCGTGTGCGCCGCGAGCATCCCGCGCAGGGCCGCCTGGCTGCCCATTTTGGCCTGCACGCCAGCCTGACCCTCTCGGAGGCGACCCTGGATGCCTGCCGTTCGGCGGCTCCCGATGACGTGGGTTTCCACGTCCACGTCGCTGAGGATCCGGTGGACGAGTACGACAGCCTGGCCAAAACGGGCCGGCGTGTGGTGGACCGCCTGGAGAAGCACGGCATCCTCAACGCCAGAACCATCGCGGCGCACGCCGTCCATATCGACATCCGCGAAGCTGAAATCCTCGCCGCCCACCAGACCTGGGTGACCCACCAGCCCCGCTCTAATATGAACAATGCGGTTGGGGTTGCGCCGGTGGAGAGTTACCTTCGCGCCGGGATCAAGGTTTGCATGGGCAACGACGGCTTCCTTCATGACATGTGGGAGGAATGGAAAGCCGCCTACCTGGTGCATAAGGTCTGGAACCGCGATCCGCGCCGCATGAATGGGATGGACGTGATCCAAATGGCAGTCTACAACAACTCGGCATTGGCCTCATCGATTTTCGGAGCCCCGGTTGGAGTGATCGTTCCAGGGGCAGCCGCCGACCTGATCTTCGTCGACTACCATCCCTTCACCCCGCTGACTGCTGGCAACCTGCCCTGGCACATCCTCTTTGGCTTCAACGAGAGCATGATCACTGCCACCATCGGGTCTGGTAACGTGCTGATGCAAGACCGCAAATTGAAGACCATCGACGAAGCTGAGGTCGCTGCTGAAGCCAGCGACCTGGTTCCTTCCATCTGGGAGCAATACAATCGGAGAATACAATGACTGACAACCCTATCCAGGCAATCCGTAGCATTGCTGTCGTCGGCGGCACCGGTAAAGAAGGCAAAGGCCTCGCTTACCGCTGGGCTAAGGCCGGCTACACCATCCTGATCGGCTCGCGCCAGGTGGAACGCGCCCAGGCTGCCGCCGCGGAGATGAAAGCCCTGCTGGGCAGGGAGGATTGTGTCGAAGGCCTGGCCAATCCAGACGCCGCTGCAGCGGGGGACCTGGTGGTGGTCACCGTGCCATATTCCGCCCACGCCGATACCTTGCGGACAATCCAGCCCATCGTGCAGGGCAAAATTGTGGTCGATGTCACGGTCCCACTGGCGCCGCCCAGGGTGACGAGGGTCCAGATGCCCCCGGCGGGAAGCGCGGCCATGGAAGCCCGCCAGATCCTGGGTGAAGGCGTCGAGATTGTCTCGGCATTTCAAAACCTGTCCTACGAGCGCCTTCTTCATGACGAGCCGATCGAATGTGATATCCTCGTCTGCGGCACCAGCAAGGCTGCCCGCGTTCAGGTGCTGGATCTCATCGTAAAAATGGGACTCGTCGGTTGGGATGCGGGTCCTCTGGAAAATTCAGTGGTCCCCGAAGGGCTGACTTCGATCTTGATTGGTCTAAATAAACAGTATGGTGTACAATCAGCGGGAATTAAAATAACCGGGATTCCAGCCTGAGATTCTTACACTTCCTTTTCTCCACGAGAGGTTGCTACGGTGGAATTTCGAGCTTTATGACACTTCAGATCACTCCGCTAACCGGTCTCCCTCTGATCCAATCGGGCGATCCACTGGCCAGTTTCATCTTTCATTCCACACAGGCAGCCGGGATCACCTTGCAGGAGGGAGATATTTTTATCCTCGCCCAGAAGATCGTCAGCAAGGCGGAAGGTCGGCTTGTCAATCTCTGCCAGGTCAGCCCATCCCCGGAAGCGGTCCACATTGCCCGGCAAACTGAAAAAGATCCCCGCTTCGTCGAACTGGTGCTTCAGGAAAGCCGCTCTATCCTGCGCACCCGTCCGGGAGCGTTGATCGTCGAGCATCGCCTGGGATTTGTGTGCGCCAACGCGGGGATCGACCATTCGAACGTGGGCGGCCTGGACGGCGATCCGGACGATTGGGTGCTCCTTCTCCCCCTGGATCCGGATGGCTCCGCGGGGAATATTCGCCGTGAGCTGGAATCCTCCGCAGGCCTCGGCCTGGGCGTGATGGTCATCGATACGCATGGCCGCGCCTGGCGGAATGGCGTCGTTGGGGCATGTATCGGGCTCTCCGGCATCCCCGGCGTGGTCGATATGCGTGGGCGGCTGGATCTGTTTGGATATTCTCTGCGCATCACCCAGATTGCTGTCGCCGACGAGCTCGCTGCCGCGGCTTCTCTGGTGATGGGCCAGGCTGCAGAGGGCATTCCGGTGGTTCACGTCCGCGGATTCCCTTATCCTTTGCGCGAGGGGAGTCTCACCGAGCTGATTCGTCCAAAAGAACAGGACTTGTTTCGATAGCTTCGGGAGAAGGACATGCAGGCCATCGTATCGTTGTTGGAAGAATCAGCTCACCGGCAGGTCGAGTCGATCTGGAACATACTCGAGCAGAAGTGCGGTCTGGCAGGGATCAAGATCACTCCCTATCCGCATTTCTCCTGGCAGGTGGTGGAAGATTATCCCCTCGAGCCGTTGAAGGCCTTTCTAAAGCAATTGGCCTCCGGTCTGCATCCGATCCAGGTGACCTGCGCCGGTCTGGGGATTTTTACCGGTCCAGAGCCGGTGATCTACATCCCGGTGGTGAAAACCGATCAACTGCTCCGCTTTCACCATCTTATCTGGGAAAATACGTTTCACTTTGCGGTTGGCCCAAGTCTGTATTATGCACCAGAGACCTGGATCCCACACATCACGTTGGCCCATTCTGACGTCGACTCAGAGAAGCTGGCCTGCGCGCTCAAGGCTCTGGCCGCTCAGCCGCTGAATTGGAACCTGACCATCGATAATCTCGCCCTCCTCAGCCAGTCTGGAAACGAGGTTGGTCAATTGCAAGATCGGTTTAACTTTCAATAAATTAGATCACTCGAAAATATCGACAAAATCAGGATGGACATTGTAGCATTGGCAGGCGGGGTGGGTGGGGCAAAACTGGCATACGGTCTTTACCGTGTGTGCCCGCCTGGCTCTTTGACGGTGGTCGTCAACACGGGGGATGATTTTGAACATCTGGGCCTCTGGATCAGTCCAGATCTGGATACTGTTTGCTATACCCTCGCGGAGCTGGCCAATCCTCTAACGGGCTGGGGATTGGATGGCGATTCCTTTGCTGCGCTTCACGGCCTCTCTGTCCTTGGCGGGCCGGATTGGTTTCAAATCGGAGACCGTGACCTGGCTACCCACCTGGAGCGAACTCGCCGCCTGAAAATGGGTCAGTCCTTAAGCCAGATCACCCGAGACTTCTGCCGCTCCTGGGGGGTCCAGGCTGCCGTGTTTCCCATGTCGGACCAAAGGGTAAGCACTCTGGTGGATACGGTCGATTCGGGCCGGCTGGCTTTCCAGGAATATTTCGTCCACCAGCAGTGCCGCCCGGTGGTCTCTGGATTTTCCTTTGATGGCGTCGATTCGGCCCAACCTGCTCCTGGAGTTCTGGACGCGATTTCCGCCGCCAGCCTGATTGTGATCTGTCCTTCCAATCCCTGGGTGAGCATCGAGCCTATTCTGCAGGTGCGAGGAATCCGCGCTGCGCTCCGCCAGAAGGTGGTCGTCGCGGTGTCCCCGATCGTTGGCGGAAAAGCTATTAAAGGGCCGGCAGCCAAAATGTATGCCGAGATGGGCCTCAAACCATCTGCCGAAACGGTCGCCCGCCAGTATGCTGAGTTGATTACCGGCATGGTAGTCGACCTGGAGGATCGAGAAGAAGCGGACCGGTTAAACCGATCGGGTATAATTTCACTGGTTACGCAAACCGTGATGCGCAGCCCGCAAAACCGCTGCAGGCTGGCCTCTGAGGTGGTTCAGTTTGGTGAATCTCTATTGAGGAGGGTGACAGGATCATGAGCCTCTGGGCAATCGTCCCGGTAAAACCGCTCCGCCGTGGAAAATCCAGGTTATCTGGCGTTCTCTCGGAAGAAGAACGCACAGTCCTCAACTTCTCGATGCTGGCGCATACGCTGGAGGTTGCTGGCTCGGTCGCGAAGATCGACCAGATCCTGGTCATCAGCCGCGACCCGGCTGCCCTGGCCCTGGCCCGCGAGCATGACGCCCGCACGGTCCAGGAAGAACGCAATTCCAGTCTGAACCCCGCCCTGCGCCGGGCGACCATCGTTGCCCAGGCCTACGCTTCGGACGGAGTTCTGATCCTCCCCGCAGATCTTCCCTTGTTGCAAAAAGAGGATCTCGACGAAATCATCCGGCACGCGGTCGATCCCCCAGTGATGGTCATCGTGCCCGACCGGCGTAGAAAGGGGACCAACGCGCTCCTCATCCGGCCCCCGGGCACGATCGATTATGCCTATGGCCCCAATTCTTTTCATAACCACGTGGAGCACGGCCGGCGGCAGGGGCTTCGTGTGGATATCTGTGATATTCCTTCGGTGGGTCTCGACCTGGATCTGCCCGAAGATCTGGATCTGATCCGCCAGTTGAATCCGATGCAAATCAAGCTTTAATGAAGCCCGGTGCCAATGCCTTTTCTCAACGGAGGATAACCCATGTCAGAAAGAGTCGCTTTATACTTGCAGGATGCTCACGATTTACGCGATGGATTGGAATACGTCCGCTATGCCGAGAAGCGCGGTTTTGAAGCAGTCTGGCAGGCCGAAAGCCGCCTCGTCCGCGACGCGATCGTCCCGATGGCGGCCTACGCCGCTGTCACCGAACGGATCAAGGTGGGATCTGGGGTGATCAATAACTGGACGCGCAATATCGGCCTGCTCGCGGCGACTTTTCTCACTCTCGATGATCTGGCTCCCAACCGGGTCATCTGCGGGATCGGCGCCTGGTGGGACCCACTGGCTAAAGACGTGGGCATCGACCGCAAGAAGCCGCTGGTGGCCATGCGCGAGACGGTTACGATCTTACGCCGGCTGTTGAATATGGAGCGGGTTACCTTCCACGGTGAATTTGTCAACGTCGAGGGAATCGAGCTGGATGTGGTCCATGGGCGGCGCGAGCCGCGCCACATACCCATCCTGATCGGCGCGACCGGCGACCAGATGATGGAACTGGCCGGGGAGATCGGCGATGGGGCCGTATTGAATTACTGCGTGCCCCCCGAATACAATATTCGCGCTTTGGAACTGCTCGAACAGGGCGCGAAGAAATCGGGCCGTACCCTGGAAGACCTGGACCGCCCTCAGTTGGTGGTCTGCTCGGTGGATAACGACCACGATCGCGCGATCGATACCTCCCGCGAGCTGCTCACCCAGTACCTCGCCCAGCAGCCGCACATCGCCAAAGCTTCTGGCGTATCCCCGGATGTCGTCGCCAGGATCCAATCCATCCTCGGCTGGCCGGCCACTCACGAGCAGATCCAGCAGGCCAAGCACCTCGTCCCCGATGATCTCATCCTGCGCATCACCGCCTCAGGCACCCCGGATGAGGCTCGCGCCAAGGTTAACGAATACCGCAAGAACGGCTGCACCTGCCCCATCCTCTATCCCGTGGGCGGCGATGTCCACCTCCTGATCGACACTTTTGCGCAGGCATGATTAAGCAACCCGCCTCTCGGAGCTGCTTTGTTTGCGGCCGGGGAAATCTCCACGGGTTGAAGCTGGCTTTTTACGAAACTGCACCCGGTGAAGTGACCGCGAACTATACCGTGCCGGCCCACTACCAGAGCTACCCTGGCGTCACCCATGGTGGGGTTGTTGCTGCCATGTTGGATGAGGTTACCGGGCGTTCTTTCTCGCACTCTGGCGAGACCCGCTTTATGGTGACCGCGAAGCTGGAGATCCGCTACCGCAAGCCGGTCCCGGTCGGCCAGCCCTTGCGCATCGTCGGCCATGCCGGGAATGATAATGGACATGTCGGCCATGCCCATGGCGAGATCTACTCCATGGATGGCGTGGTCCTCGCCGAGGCGGACGCAGTGCTAGTGGACCTGCCTGAAGACGTCATATCTGATGCGGATTTTGAGGCTTTAGGCTGGAAAGTCTATCCCGACGAAGAGGAGACCGTATGATCGTCGAATACCATCGACCGCATACTATGGAAGAAGCCCTGGCCCTGCTCTCCAGGAAGACTCCCCGCACCGTCCCGCTGGGCGGCGGCACGTTCCTGAACCGCGGCAGGTTTACCGCAGACGAATCAACCTTCGCGGTTATCGATCTGCAGGGGCTTGACCTGGCCTGGATCGAGCCGGTTGGGAATATTCTCGCGGTGGGAGCGATGGCTACTCTCCAGGACCTGTGGGACCGCGACAACCTTCCCCTGGCGGTGCGCCAAGCTCTCCAGCATGAGCTGAATTTCAATCTCCGCCAGGTAGCCAGTCTGGCCGGGTTCCTGGTCGCCGCGGACGGACGTTCGGCGCTGGCCACACTCTTACTCGCCATGGATGCCCGCCTGGTCTGGGCGCCAGGGGAAAAAGAAATCAGCCTCGGCGACTGGCTTCCCCTGCGAGGGGACCCCAACACTGAAAAACCGGGCAGCCTGATCCTCAGTGTCAAAATTCCCCTGCAGAGCAAAGTGGCCTTCGCTGCGGTCTCCCGCTCGCCCCTGGACTGGCCACTCGTATGCTCCGCTGTTGCCCAATGGCCCTCCGGTCGCACACGCCTGGCTCTGGGCGGGTTTGGCCGGTCTCCGGTTCTGGCCATGGATGGTCCGGGAGCCACCGGGACTGAAGAAGCGGCCAAAGACGCCAGCAGCCAGGCTGGGGATGAATGGGCCAGCGCGGAATACCGCGAATCGATGGCTGGCGTCCTGACCCGTCGCTGTTTGAACCAGATCGAGGGCCTATGAATATACGGTTAGCGATCAACGGTTCTGTTTATGATTGGGAAGTCACTCCCGGTGAGCGCCTGCTCGATACCCTCCGCGTCCATGGTTTCATCGGTGCAAAAGACGGCGGCTGCGAGAACGGCGAATGCGGCGCCTGCGCGATCCTCCTGGATGGCAGGCCGGTCAATTCCTGCCTGCTGTTATCCGCGCAGGCCGAGGGGCATCGGATCGAGACGATCGAAGCGCTTGGCCAGCACCCCGAACAGGGCTGGCGTAAGACCGAGGGGCTCCACCCCCTTCAGAAGGCCTTCGTCGAGAGCGGCGCGATCCAATGTGGTTACTGCACCCCTGCCCAGATCCTGGCTGCCAAGGCGCTGCTGGACCGGGATCCCAACCCCAGCGAGGAACAGGTTCGCCAGGCGCTTTCTGGCGTCCTTTGCCGCTGCACGGGGTATCTCAAGCCGGTCCAGGCGGTGCTGCGCGCCGCGGCGGTAATGCGCGGCGAAGAGGTCGCGCCGGTGGATGGGGCGATTCCGGCCCCGCCCGAATGGCTGGGAGCACCTGGAACAGGAGAGGGAGCTTCCGGGACTTTGCCGCCTCCCGTCGGTCAGCCGGATGCTCTGGTCAGCACCGGCGTGATGCCCCGCGTGGTCGTCACCCCGCAAACCGAGACCTTTGCCACCATCGGCCGCGCCGAGCCCAAGGTGGACTCGCTCAAGCTCGTCCAGGGAAAGCCAGCCTATACCGCGGATATCGAGATGCGCGGCATGCTCGTGGCCAAAGTGCTCCACAGCCCCGTTGCCCACGCCCGGATCAAATCGATCGACGCCAACCGCGCCCGGGCCTTACCCGGGGTAGCGGCTGTCCTGACCTACAAAGACATCCCCCGCGTTGTCTACTCCACCGCCGGCCAGTCCGACCCGATTCCCGGGCCGCTGGATATGTTTTCGCTGGACGACAAGGTCCGCTTTGTGGGCGACCGGGTGGCCTTCGTCGCCGCGGAGAGCACGGCAATCGCCGAAAAGGCCCTGACCCTCATCGACGTAGAATACGAAGAACTTCCTCCTATTCTTGACCCCCGTGAGGCTCTGAAACCCGGCGCACCCCGTATCCACGATGAGCCCGAATACGTCAACTTCGCCGACTCGGACCCTTCTCGAAACCTGGCTGCTGAAATTCGCATTGATATCGGCGATGTCGAGAAAGGCTTTGCCGAGGCCGACCGGATCTACGAGTATGAATATGAAGTTCCTAAGGTCCAGCAGGCGCACATTGAGCCCCACGTCGTGGTGAGCTACTGGGACGAAGACGATCGCCTGGTGATCCGCACCAGCACCCAGGTGCCATTCCACGTCCGGCGTATCCTGGCTCCCGTGTTGGGCCTGCCAATCAAGCGCATCCGGGTGATCAAGCCGCGCATCGGCGGCGGGTTTGGCGGCAAGCAGGAAGTGCTCATCGAAGATGTCGCCGCCCACCTAACCATCGCCACCCACCGGCCGGTCCGTTTCGAGTACGACCGCGAAGAGGAGTTTATCGCCGCTCGCTCGCGCCACCCAATGCGCGTCCGCGTCAGGACCGGCGTCAGGCTCGATGGGACTATGACCGCCAATGCCATGTACTGTCTCTCCGATACCGGCGCCTACGGCTGCCACGGTCTCACGGTGACCGGCAACACCGGTTCCAAGTCGATGGCCCTCTACGTGGGGGATGGACCGTACCGCAAGACACCCAATATCCGCTTCTACGCCGACGTGGTCTATACCAATACTCCCCCCGCGGGCGCTTTCCGCGGCTACGGAGTTCCCCAGGGCTACTGGCCGGTCGAGCGCCAGATGGAGCGCATCGCCCGCGACCTGGGTCTCGACCCTATTGAGTTCCGCCTCAAGAACGCCATCCGCGCCGGAGAGTTGCACCCCTTCAGTACCGCCTGGAGCGAGGGCCGCGCCCCTCGCCCGGAGAAGGTCCATACGGTGGGCCTGGAGCAGTGCGTTCGCCAAGGCAAAGCCGCGATCGGCTGGGATCAGAAGTATCCCAACCCGACCTGGCGCCTGGTCCCCGACAAGCCGCACCTGCGCAAGGGCATCGGCGTCGCGATGGTCATGCAAGGCACGGCAATCCCCTACCTGGATATGGGCGGCGCGTCGATTAAAATGAACGATGATGGCTCGTTCAACCTCCTGATCGGCGCCACCGACCTGGGCACCGGTTCCGACACCGTTCTTGGCCAGATGGCTGCCGAGGTGCTTGGCGTCCCGCTCGAAGATATGATTGTCTACTCCTCGGATACCGATTTCACCCCCTTCGATAAAGGCGCCTATGCCTCGTCGACCACCTACATTTCGGGTACGGCCGTGGTCAAAGCCGCCGAAAAAGTGGCTGAGCGCATCCGTGTGCGCGCCGCGAAGATGCTCAGCTCGAAGGAAGGCGCTCCGCTCCAACCCGACCAGATCCGCCTCGTCGATCGCCAGGCCATCGCCCCAGACGGACGTGCGGTCACCATCCGCGAGATCGCTTACAACGCCTTGCACCACGAAGACCAGGAACAGATCATGGGTGTGGCATCCTACGTTTCACCCGTCGCCCCGCCGCCCTTCGCAGCCCAATTTGCCGAGGTGACCGTGGACGTCGAGAGCGGCCAGGTCACCGTCGACCAGTTAGTGATGGCTGTGGATGCCGGGGTGATCGTCAACCCCATCACCGCCTCAGGACAGATCGAAGGCGGTATGACCCAGGCGCTTGGTTATGCAGTCTGCGAAGAAATGCGCTATGATGAGTTGGGGCGGGCGCGCGAGCGCGATCTCCACAAGTACCACATCTTCCGCGCGGACGAGATGCCCGACCTGCAGACCCTCTTCATCGAGACCTTCGAGCCCTCGCATCCCTTTGGGGTGAAGGCGGTCGCGGAGATCCCGATGGATGGCGTCGCTCCTGCAGTGGGCAACGCGATCCTCGACGCCTGCGGCGCAGAGCTGTCCGCCAACCCCACCATCCCCGAGCGCGTCTGGCAGGCATTACGCAGGGTGACACAATAATTTGCACGGACTTTGTTTTGTAAGAAGGAAGACCTATGGCAAGCCCTATTTATGTGATCGGCCACGTGAACCCGGATACAGACTCTATCGCGGCAGCGATGGGATATGCCTGGTTGCTACACGAACGAGATGGGATAGACACAGTTGCGGCGCGAGCGGGGCAGGTCAATCCGCAAACGGCCTGGGTTTTGAAGTACGTCGGCGCAGAAGCGCCGCTCTTGCTCACCGATGCCTCTCCCAGGTTCAGCTCGGTGGTTCGCCGCCTGGATACCAGTGCACCGGATGCGCCGCTGCGCGAAGCCTGGGCAATCGCTTCGCGCACCGGCGGGGTCGCCCCGATCGTCAATACGGATGGCACCCCCTATGGGCTTCTCACCGGGCAAAGTATGTTCAATTTCCTGAACAAGTTAGTTGGTCCCAACCCGCGCACACGCGATATCCACATCGGCGAGATCCTCGAATATCCCTGTAACCAGACTACGGATACCAGCGTGGCTTGCTTCCACGCCAATACCCGAATCCGCGATGTGCTCAACCACATTCTCCGCGAAGAAGGGGATAACTTTTGGGTGATCGATGATAACGGCCTCTATGTAGGCGTTTGCCGCCAGCGAGATGTCTTAAATCCACCTCGCCTGCGCCTGATCCTGGTCGACCACAACGAGCCCCAGCAGTCCATCGGGTCTTTAGAGGAAGCCGAGTTGCTCGAGATCCTCGATCACCACCGCCTGGGCAACCCTTCTACCCACGTCCCCATTAAGTTCACTGTGGATATCGTCGGCAGCACCAGCACGCTCGTCTCCGAGCGCACCGAGGAAGCCGGTCTGAGCGCGCCTCCCAATTTGGCCGGGATGCTCCTCGCTGGGCTACTCTCCGACACCCTCAACCTGACCTCGCCGACCACCACCGAACGGGATAAGGCCGCTGGTGAGCGGCTGGCCCGCTGGGCGTTTGTTGGCGGCAGTCCTCTGCGCGGCGAGACGATCGAATCCTTTGGCAAGAAAGTCTTCGCGGCCAACGCGGGGCTGGAGAGCCGTGATCCGGCCGAAGTGGTCAGCAGCGATATGAAGATCTATGAATCCGGCGGGTATAAGTTCGCTATCGCCCAGGCCGAGGTCAGCGACCCGCTCCAGATTTCGGATCACCTCCCCGCGCTCAAAAAAGCGCTCCAGGAATTGCGCGAAAGCCGGGGGCTGGATTTTGCCATGCTGATGATCACCGATGTGGTCGGCGGATCCAGTCGTTTGCTCCTGACCGATGACTACCCGCCTGTGCTCAACGACCTGCCATACCAGCCCTGTCCGGATGGAACGCTGGAGGCGCAGGGCGTGGTCTCCCGTAAGAAACAGCTTTTACCCGTTGTCCTGGGCCTTCTGGAGGGATAAGTGAAAAGATGGATATTTATCGGGAAGTAGTCAATTTACAAAACCATCAAGAAGCAGGTGCGTTGTGCACCATTATTGAAAGCAATGGATCTACTCCCCGGCACGAGGGCAGTAAAATGCTGATCTATGAGGATGGCCGTTTTATCGGCAGCGTCGGCGGCGGCGAGGTTGAAAACCGGGTGATCGCCGAGGCGAAAGAGGCCATGCTCGATGGCAAAACCCGCCGCCTGAGTTATAATATGGTCGATCCGCAGCAGGGCGATCCGGGCGTCTGCGGCGGAACGGTGGAGGTCTACATCGAGCCGATCCTCCCGCAGCCAACCCTGGTCGTGGTCGGCGGCGGTCACGTTGGGAAAGCCGTCGCTCACCTGGCCAAATGGCTCGGGTTCCGCGTCGCGGTCAACGACGACAGGCCTGAGTTCTGCACCCCCGAAGCCAATCCAGACGCCGATGAATTTTACCCGGTTCCTATGTCTGAATTGCCGGCTCATCTTAAGATCAACTCCCAAACCTACCTGGTCCTGACCACCCGCGGCATGCTCGTCGATGTTCCCGGTCTACCGCCGCTGCTGGACACCCGCGCCGCCTATATCGGTCTGATCGGATCAAGGCGGCGTTGGACGATGACCCGCAAGGCGCTGCTCGAAGCGGGTGTCCCCGAGGAAAAACTCAACCGGGTGAACTCGCCAATCGGGCTCGAGCTTAACGCTGAAACGCCAGAGGAGATCGCCGTGAGTATCCTGGCCGAGATCATCGCACTGCGCAACGGCGGTACTGGTAAAAGGATGAAGATGGATTAGTGTCCGTCCGGAGGTTTTTGCTCAATGTGGCATGATTACATCAACGCGGAGACAGTCGAAGAAGTCCTGCAGGTCCTGCACGACCGCCAGGAAGAAGCGCGCATCGTCGCCGGCGCTACGGATCTGATTCTCGAGATGGAGCGAGGCGTCCGAAAAGGAATCACCACCCTGATCGATGTCACCCGCATCCCCCATCTCGACCAGATCTTACTGGATGAAGATGGCCTGATCCATATCGGCCCTCTGGTGACCCATAACCTGGTCGTTGCTTCCAAGCTCCTCCGCGAGATGGCCTTTCCCCTCGTCCAGGCTGCCTTGGAGGTGGGGTCGCCCCAGATCCGTAACCGCGGTACCATTGCCGGCAACCTGATCACCGCCTCTCCTGCCAATGACACCATCACTCCCCTCATGGCCCTGGGCGCCCAGGTCACGCTCCGCTCTTTAACCGGCGAACGGAAAGTTCCTCTCCAGGATTTTTACCTCGGAGTGCGCAAGACCGTCATGCGCGCGGATGAGATAGTGGTGGATATCGCCTTCCCCTCCCTCACCCCGGCGGATCGCGGCATATTTATCAAGCTTGCCCTGCGCCGGGCTCAGGCGATCTCCCTGGTGAATATCGCCGCGATCTGTTCTATGGTCGGTGATACGGTGCGCAGCGCGGTGGTCACCCTCGGCGCAGTCGCTCCGACCATCATCCACGCCCGCGAGGCCGATGAATTTCTAGCCGGGAAGCCGCTCGACGAGCCGGCCATCCACGCCGCCGCCGAATTGGTCATGCAGGCTGCCCAGCCGATCAGCGACGTCCGCGGTTCGGCAGCTTACCGGAAAACCATGGTGCGCGTGCTCGCCCGCCGCGCCCTTACGGCCCTTGCCCGCGGCGAAAACCAGAGCTTCCCCAGCGAACCGGTTCTCCTGGTCGGCAAACCGGCGAACGGTAAGGGAAGCCGCCTATCCACTCCCCGCCGCGCTCCGGGTCCGGGGGAACCCATCCAGACTCGAATTAACGGCAAGGACTATACATTCAACGGCGGGCAGGGGAAGACCCTGCTTCACTTCCTGCGAGAAGAGGCGCTGCTCACCGGCTCGAAAGAGGGCTGCGCTGAAGGGGAATGCGGCGCCTGTACGGTATTTCTCGATGGCCAGGCGGTGATGAGCTGCCTGGTGCCCGCGCCCCGCGCACACGGGGCTGAGATTGTAACCGTCGAAGGCCTTGGAGCGGACGGCCATCTCCATCCTGTCCAGGAAGCCTTTATCGCAGCGGGGGCCGTTCAGTGCGGCTACTGCACCCCAGGATTCTTGATGTCGGCGGCAAAGCTGCTCGAAGAAAAACCTACTCCCACTCAAGATGAAATCCGGCAGGCGCTCACCGGCAATCTGTGCCGCTGCACCGGCTACTACAAAATAATCGAAGCCATCGAACAAGCCAGCAAAGCAGGAGGTATCCATGGGTAAATACAGTTCTTACAACCGCGCGACAAGTCTCCGGGAACGCCAGGCCAGACAAAAGGCGCATCCGGTCTGGAGGGGGATCGGATTCATCACGATGGTCCTGGTCCCCTTCGTGTCCTATTTCCTGATGCTCTGGTTCTTGCAAGAAAACGCTGTACAACATTGGTGGGCCATCCCCAACGACTATATCGCCAGAACTGGAGATCCCTATCTCTACGTGAAGATCGGCGTGACCGTAGTCATTTCGATCCTGTTATATGCGGTAGTTTCTTTTATCGGGGTTATTTTTCTGCGTGTTTTGGGAAAGCCCCGCTACGGCCCGTTGGACGAGCCCGAGGTTGACCGGCGCTCGATACGCCGCCGTTAAATCGGAGGTTAGAATGCCAGTTGTTGGCCAGTCCGTTGTCCGCCTTGACGCAGAATCAAAAGTGACGGGAGAAGCTCGCTATCCCGGCGACTACAATCTCCCCAACCAGGCCTATATGAAAATCCTCTTCGCCCGCCGGCCGCATGCCCTGATCAGGGCGATCGACACCAGCGCGGCGGAGGCGCTGCCCGGCGTGATCGCCATTTTCACCGCCAAGGATGTGCCTAACAACGAGTACGGGTTGATCGTCTCCGACCAACCCGTACTCTGCGGGCCGGGGTCAAACAAGCCGTTTGCTGACCGCGTCCGCTTTATCGGCGACCAGGTTGCCCTGGTCGTCGCCGAGACTGAGGAAATCGCCACCCGCGGGGTCGGGATGATCCAGGTAGATTACGAAGATCTGCCCGTGGTCAATGACGCGATCCAGGCGATGGCTCCCGGTGCGGTCCGCCTCCACCCGGATCGTGAATCGAACGTTTTCTGCCATTACCGCATTCGCAAGGGCGATGTGGAGGCCGCCTTCGCGGCCGCGGACGTGATCGTGGAGGGCGAGTATCACACCCCCGCCCAGGAGCACGCCTACCTCCAGCCCGAGGCTGGCCTGGGCTACATCGACGAGGAAGGTCGGGTGACCGTTCTGGTCGGCGGCCAGTGGACCCACGAAGACCAGGAGCAAATCGCCTGCGCCCTCAACCTGCCAAAAGAAAAGGTGCGTGTGATCTATCCTGCCATCGGCGGCGCGTTCGGCGGGCGCGAGGACATGTCCGTTCAGATCGTTCTGGCCCTGGCTGCTATGCGTCTCCACGAGCGCGGCATCGATCGCCCGGTCAAGATCATCTGGACCCGCGAGGAGTCGATGATCGGGCACCACAAGCGCCATCCCTATCATCTCCGCGCCCGGTGGGGAGCCACCAGGGAAGGCAAGGTGATCGCCGCCGAGGTCGAGGTGATCGCCGATGGCGGCGCCTACATTTACACATCGACAAAGGTCCTGGGCAACGCGACTTTGATGTGCACTGGCCCATATCACATCCCCAACGTCAAAGTCGATTCGTACGCGGTCTACACCAATAACATTCCCAACGGCGCCTTTCGTGGCTTCGGCGGCCCCCAGGGCGCTTTTTCCGCCGAGATCCAGATGACTCGCCTCGCCGAGGCCCTGGGGATGGATCCGGTCGAGATCCGCATGCGGAATCTCCTCCGGGAGGGTGACCTGCTTTCCGTAGGCACCCCGCTTCCCAAAGGTGTTTCCATCGTCCAGGTCGCCGAAGAATGCGCGCTGAAATCCGGCTGGATCAAGGCCGCTGCTGGCTGGTCGCGCCCCGCCGGGTTTTCTTCTGAGGTTCCCGGGCATCCCAAACTCAGGCGTGGCGTCGGTTTTGCCTGCGCGTTCAAAAACGTGGGCTTTTCTTTTGGCGCGGCGGAAAACTGCTGGGCTACGGTGGAGCTGCACGGCGGAGTAGAGATCGAGCGCATGGTGGTTCACCATGCTGCCGCGGAGGTCGGCCAGGGCAGTCACACAGTTATCGCACAGATGGCTGCCGAGGCTGCCGGCCTGCCCCTCGAAAAGGTCGCGCTGATCACTGCCGATACCGCGACTACTGAGAATTCGGGCAGTGTCTCTGCCTCGCGGATGACTTTCATGGCCGGCAATGCGATTCGCGGAGCAGTCAGCGCCGCGCTGGAGAAGTGGAAAAACGAGGAGCGCCCGGCCGTAGCTAGCTTCCAATACCGCCCGCCGAAAACCACACCCTACGACCCTGAGACGGGTAAATCCGAGCCCAACTTTGCCTACGGCTATGTCTCCGAGATGGTCGAGGTCGAGGTAGACGTAGAAACCGGCCAGGTCCGCCTGGTCAACGTCACCTGCGCCGACGACGTCGGCCGGGCGGTCAATCCATCCCAGGTCAAAGGCCAGATTGAGGGCGCGGTGGTGCAGGCCGCTGGTTATGCCGTCCTCGAGAATTTCGTCCAGAAAGACGGCTACTGCCTCACCCCCGGCCTGTCAACCTACCTCATACCGACCATCCTCGACATTCCCGACCAGGTCAATTCCCTCGTCCTCGAGTATCCGGACCCGATCGGCCCGTTTGGCGCCCGGGGGATGGCTGAGATGCCTTTCCTGCCGCTGGCCCCGGCGGTGATCGCCGCGGTTCGCCAGGCGACGGGAACCTGGATTTATACCTTCCCGCTCACACCTGAAAGGGTTCTTGCCGCCCTCGGCGGGGTCGCCTGAGCCATGATCCTGATCCGCGGCGGTGGTGACCTCGCCAGTGGAGTGGCCTTGCGCCTGGCGCGCGTCGGTCTGCGCGTGCTGATCACCGAGTTGCCCCAGCCGCTGGCCGTTCGCCGCCTGGTCTCCTTTGCCCAGGTCGTTTACGATGATGAGATGGCCATCGAAGGCGTTCATGCCCATCTGGCCGCCAACCTGGACGACGCTGTCGCCTGGATGGAGCGCGGCCAGGTGACGGTCCTCGTCGATCCGGATGGCAGCGCGATCTCAGCCTGCCGCCCGCTGGTGCTGATGGACGCGCGGATGCGCAAGCGCCCGCCGGACACTGGCCTGGACGCCGCTCCCCTGGTGATTGGCCTGGGTCCCGGGTTCACCGCCGGCCTCGACTGCCACGCCGTGATTGAGACCAGGCGCGGGCCGTTCCTTGGCCGGGTTATCTGGGATGGCCCTGCCGAAGCAGATACCGGTCTCCCCGATCCAATCGCCCAGCGCCAGGGAGAGCGCGTGCTCCGCGCCCCCGCCGCGGGGATATTCACTGCCGATAAAAATATCGGCGATACCCTTTCGGTGGGACAGCAGATCGCTGAGGTAGCCGGCCAGCCCATTCGCGCGCCTTTCCCAGGCATGCTCCGCGGTCTGCTTCAATCCGGGACGCCCGTTTCCAGGGGGGTCAAAGTGGGCGATATCGATCCGCGCCTGGATCCGCGCCTCCCTGGCCTGGTCTCGGATAAGGCCCTGGCGGTGGGCGGCGGCGCGCTGGAAGCCATTCTCACCTGCGCTGAGATCCGCCGCCGCCTCTGGGAGGAGTGAGCGGCCTTGGATCTCGTTCAGGCTCTGCGCCTCCCCTCCCCTGCCCGTCTTGCTCTGGTGGGCAGCGGTGGAAAGACCTCGGCGATGTTCCAATTGGCTCGCTCGCTTCGCGGTCCGGTCTGGATCACCACCAGCACCCACCTGGGTCTCGACCAGGTCACTCACGCTGACCGCCACCTCACCGTCCCGGAATCGCAAATCCTTGCCGATGCGCAGCCCGCACTCGCTCCCGGTGTGACCGCCATTACCGGTCCGCAGTGTGACGAGCTTCGCGTCGGCGGGCTGGACGAAGTCCAGCTCCTCACCCTCCGCAATCTGGCCGACCGTTGGAATATCCCCCTCCTCATTGAAGCGGATGGGGCTCGCGGCCGCCCGCTCAAAGCCCCCGGCGACCACGAGCCCGCGATTCCGTCCTGGGTCGACCGGGTGCTCGTCTGCGCCGGCCTGTCGGGCCTGGGCCGCCCGCTGGATCCGGAGTCAGTCCACCGCCCCGAGCGCTTCAGTGAGCTCAGTGGTATTTCTTTGGGCGAGACAGTGACGCTGGATGGTCTGGCGAAGGTGCTCGCTCACCCGCGGGGCGGCTTGAAAAACATCCCGCCCTCGGCTATTCGTTCCCTGCTTCTCAACCAGGCTGATGACCCTGAGCAGGTTGCCCTTGCCGGCAAGCTGGCTCGCCGCCTCATCCCGCTCTATTCCGAAGTCGTGATTGCTTCCCTGCGCGCCCGTCTGGGCCTGGACTGGGCCGACCCGGCTGCCGGCCGCATCCATGCGGTCCACACTCGTGTCGCCGGAATTGTCCTCGCCGCCGGCGAGTCGAAGCGTCTCGGCCGCGCCAAGCAAACCCTCGAGTGGCGCGGCGAGCCCCTCGTCCGCCAGGTGGCCTGGCTAGCCATCCGAGCGGGGTTGTCTCCAGTGGTGGTGGTGACCGGCGCCGGCCGCGACGCTGTGGAACAGGCCGTCAGCGGGCTGGCTGTGACCTGTGCGACCAACCCAGAGTGGGCGCTCGGGCAGAGTAGCTCGCTCCAGGCCGGATTGCGCGCCCTGCCGCCCGGAATCCGCGCCGCGCTGTTCCTTCTCTGCGACCAGCCACAGATCCCTGTCGAGCTGACCGAACATCTGGTCAACCGTCACGCCCGCACCCTGGCTCCCTGCGTGGTTCCCTGGGTTGGCGGTCGCCGCGCCAATCCCGTCCTCTTCGACTGTGCGGCCTTCCCCGATCTCCTGGCCCTGGAGGGCGATACCGGCGGGCGGGCGGTCTTTAGCAAATATGCCGCTTCTCTCGAGAAGGTGCCCTGGTCCGACGAGACCATCCTGCTGGATATCGACACCGAAGAGGATTACC
Source organism: Anaerolineaceae bacterium (assembly GCA_035542155.1). Taxonomy (GTDB): domain Bacteria; phylum Chloroflexota; class Anaerolineae; order Anaerolineales; family Anaerolineaceae; genus DATKLX01. Next base: position 11,640 of record DATKLX010000211.1, on the reverse strand, counting down.
GGAGGCTGCTGGCTTTATGATCGCCGCGCTGGTCCTCGCCGCTGGTTTATCTCGCCGCATGGGCTCCCCCAAGATGCTTCTCCCCTGGGGCCAGACGACGGTCGTCGGCAGCGTGGTTGGAGCCCTCCAGGCGGCAGAGGTTCCCGAGATCCTCGTCGTCACCGGCGCGGTCCGCGAGGAGCTGGAAAAAGCTCTCTCCGGCCGCCCGGTGCGCTTCGTTCACAACCCGGAGTATGCCAACGGTGAGATGCTGGTCTCCCTACAGGTCGGGCTTTCTGCGCTTCCTCCTGCTTGCACCGCGGCCCTGACCGTTCTCGGCGATCAGCCCCAGATCCAGCCCGAGGTCGTGCGGGCGGTCTGCGCAACGGCCGGGGAGCATCCTGGCGCGCTGGTCATGCCCAGCTACCAGATGCGCCGCGGCCATCCCTGGATCCTTCCGGCCCGCCTGTGGCTGGAGGTCCAGGCCATTCGCCGCCCGCAGACCACGCGAGATTTTCTCCAGGCGCATGCCCCTGAGATCATTTACGTCAACGTGGATACGCCCACTATCTTGATGGACCTGGACACCCCTGAGGAATATCAAAAAGCGGTCGGGAAGGGCGCGTGATTTATTCCCCCTACTTCAACCCGAAAATCTCAGCGGCAGCCTGGACCAAATCCGAATTGTTCGCCGGGTCGTCTTTGACGACGCGGTCTGGCTGCAGGCCGCGGCCTTCCAGGCTGTTCTCGAACCCGGGGATCCACCAGTAGGCCGCCGTCACGTGCAGACTCGATCCGTCCTGCAGGTTAAAAACAAGCTGGATGCTGTCTTTCCCATAAGTCGGTGTGCCCACCAGTTGGGCTCGCCTCTGGGCCTGCAGCGCTCCGGCGATGATCTCTGCCGCGCTGGCGGTATTCTGATTGACCCACACCACCAACGGGATCTCGGCCAGCGGGCCGGGTTTCGCCACCCCGTAATCCCGCACCGCCTCCCCGCGGTACTGCTGGCGGATGACCGTCCCGGATTTCAAGAACAGCCGTGCGACGTCGACTCCTCCATCCAGTAGCCCGCCGCCGTTGTTGCGCAGGTCCAGAATAAAACAGGACGCTCCGCGTCGCTTCAGATCAGCGGCGGCATTGCTGATCTCATTGGCCGATGTGGCCGAGATCACGCTCACCCGGATGATCCCGATCCGCGGGTCCTGGGGAGACAGGTTCCAGGTGGTCGACGGCAGCGCCACGTCGGCGCGTTTGACGATCACCTCCTGCGCGGCATAAACTGGGGCGCGCTGGATGATCAGCCGCACCACTTGCCCGACCGGGCCTCGCAGAGCAGCCTCGATCGTATCCAGCGGGGTGTCGGCCTGCACCTCCAGGTCATCCACCCGCGCCAGCCGGTCCCCATCCTGCAACCCCGCCTGTCTGGCCGGTGAATCGGGATAGGGGAACAGCACCAGGTGGTTTACCTGGTCCCGTTCCATCCGCACTCCGATCCCCCCAAAGTGGCCGCGCAGCTCGTCGTTCTGGAGCTTCGCTTCCGCTGGCTCGATAAAGACCGTGTACGGGTCGTCGTAGGCCTGGAGCAGTCCCTTGATCATCCCCCGTTCCAGCTTCACGTTGGGCGGCATGTCTTTTAACCCGCGGTCGCGCAGCAGCGCCACCACCCGGTTGAGGATCGGGTAGTTGGGGTCGACTGTTTCATCGATCCACGGCCGCAACCAGAACCCGGCGGCAAAAGCGATCAGCATCGCCGCGAGGATGAGGAAGAAGGGGAGGATGTAGAGCTTGATGATTTTCAATTATCGATTTCCGATTTTCGATTTGTCAGTGGTGTCGAACCGATATTTGCGTTAAATGTGATTGTGATTATAATAGGGATACGGCGGTTGCGCCGGAATTGATCGCTCAGGAGGATTTACGGCGGTTCATTACCAGAGCTGAATATCTTGGGAAGCGAAGCGCATGGCCCGGCTGGCCTATGCTCCAACTCCATGGGGAGAGGGCCGGCAGGGTGACGAGGATGAGGGTTCTCCACCGCGAGGTGGAGTTAACCGGAATGCTCCAGGTTTGCAGCCTGTGCTCCGGGAAAATCGAAGGATCAGCGGAAGCCCTCCGGAAACAATTTTCCGTCTTTTTCCCAGGTTTTATCAATCGAGGATTGCAAGCTTCAGCTTGCAATGATCATCCACGGCATGCCAGGAAGCGCAGACCCGGTTTGGGCTTCTGTCCAGGCTGCCTGTTCTGACCGCAAGTCTTTGCTTGTTGGCGCCAGTCCTGCGGCGGGATCCCGGCCCAGGTGATGGATCCTATCCTGGATTCATCGCTGCCGCTGGTGATCTCGCCTGCCGGGCAGGGAGGAAATGAAAATGTGTGGAATCGTCGGATACATTGGCGAAAAAGACGCAACCCCGATCATCCTCAATGGCCTGCGCCGTTTGGAATATCGCGGCTATGACTCGGCCGGGATCGCCGTGCTGGAAAACGGTCGCATCGGCGTCCGCCGCGACGCGGGGAAACTGGACCGCCTCGTCGCGCTGGTTGACTCCGAGCCGCTCCACGGGCAAATGGGCATCGGCCATACTCGTTGGGCGACCCATGGCGAGCCTAACGCTCGCAACGCCCATCCTCACGTAGGCACGACCGGCGACGTGGTCGTCGTACACAACGGCATCGTCGAAAACTTCCTCGAGCTGAAAGAGGAGCTCAGCGCCGAGGGGGTGAAATTCAACTCGGATACCGATACCGAGACCATCGTACACCTGGTCGAGCGCCACCTCTCCTCGGACGTCGGCCTGGTCGAGGCAGCCCGCAAGACCCTCGCCCTGCTCAAGGGCGCGCATGGCATCGTCCTCATGTCTGCGGCCGAGCCGGAAAAGATCGTCGCCGCGCGCATCGGCAACGCCGGTGGGGTGGTGATTGGCCTCGGCGAGGGCGAGACTTACATCGCCTCGGATATCCCCGCCATTCTCGAGCACACCCGCCGGGTAATCTTCCTCGAATCGGGCCAGATGGCGGTCGTCACCCGCCAGGGCGCGATTGTTACGAAGCTCGATGGCACCCCGGTGCAGGCGAAAGTGAGCTCCGTTGCCTGGGACCCGGTAGCCGCCGAGAAGGGGACCTACCGCCACTTCATGCAGAAAGAGATCCACGAGCAGGTCCGCTCGTTGACCGATACCCTCGCTGGCCGGGTCGATTTTGACCGGGGGACCATCCGCCTCGCACAGCTCGGTCTGGATGTGGACCTGGCGCGCCGGATCCACAAGATCTTCATCACCGCCTGCGGCACCGCCGCCTACGCCGGCATGGTCGGCAAGCTGCTGATCGAAAGGATCGCCCACATCCCCGTCGAAGTCCAGATCGCCTCCGAGTTCCGCTACCAGGACCCGATCCTCGACGCGGACACCGTGGTGCTGGCGATCAGCCAGTCCGGCGAGACCGCCGACACGCTGGCGGCGATGGAGGAAGCCCGGCGCAAAGGGGCGGTGGTCTGGTCAATCGTCAACGCAATCGGCTCCCAGGCGATGCGCATAGCCGATGGATACATTTCCATGCAGACCGGCCCCGAGATCGGCGTCGCTTCGACCAAGGCCTTCACCGCGCCCCTCGTCGACCAGTACATGCTCGCCGTCCTCCTCGCCGACCTGCGCGGCTCCCTCCCGGCGGAGAAAAGAGAAGCCCTCGTCTGCGACCTGGCCAAAGTCCCCGATCTCGCCGGGCGCTGCCTCGACCGCGAGAAAGAGGTCGAGGAACTGGCCTACGAGCTGAAGGACATGCACAACGCGCTCTACCTGGGGCGGGGGATCAACATGCCCATCGCCTACGAAGGCGCGTTAAAGCTCAAGGAGATTTCGTATATCCACGCGGAAGGCTACCCCGCCGGCGAGATGAAGCACGGGCCGATCGCCCTGATCGACCGCTACATGCCAGTCTTCTGCCTGGCCCCTCGCGACCCCTGGTACGAGAAGATGATCAGCCAGATCGAGCAAGCCAGGGCGCGCGGTGGGCGGGTGATCGCGGTGGCTACCGAAGGCGACGAGCGCGCCCGCGAGCTCGCCGACCACGTCCTCTGGGTCCCCGATGCACCCTGGATGCTCAGCCCGGTGGTCACCGTCATCCCCCTCCAGATGCTCGCCTACCACATCGCTGCCCTGCGCGGCCTGGACGTCGATCAGCCCCGGAACCTGGCTAAGAGTGTGACCGTGGAATAAAGCGCTAAGGGAAATGGAGGCCTTTTGGTACGTCTCCGCCAGCAGCCTGCCATCCACTACTGGCTATCAGCAACACGACAGCACGGAGAATAACCCGGCGGTCGTCGATAACCAGAATGAAAACTATATCATCCAGTGGCGAACATTCGGCGCTTCCTCGCCTTATTTGAGCCTGTGCGGTGTGCGCGTGGCATACCATGCTCCATTGGGGGCAATCTATCTTCCCGCCGTATCCAGGTAACCGGTCGCAGGCAGCGGGTTACAAGGACTCTACCTCTTTCTCTAACACAGCCACCGGCGCCAGGCTCTCCGTTCCCCCCGAGCCGTGCAGGGTAGAAGCCGCGGCCAGCGTGGCAAAACGCTGGCTGCGTCCGGCGTCCCACCCATTGAGCAGGCCGTAGATCATCCCGGTGTCGAACGCGTCTCCGGCCCCGATCGAATCGACGATTTCCTGTTCCGACACCCGGACGGCCGGGCATTCCCGGGTCTCATCGCCTTCCGCCAGCAGCGATCCCCGGCTGCCGCACTTGATAACGATTGTCGTGGGACCCTTCTTGCGCAGGAATTTCGCCGCCCGGACCAGGTCGTCCTCGAGGGTGATCTTCCGGGCCTCGTCCTCGTCCACGAGCAGCAGATCGGTATGCTCCAGCAGCGGCGCGATCGGGCTGAGCCACGGGGTATCGACCGGCACCGCGACAAACTGCGGATCCAACGAGGTAGAAAGGCCCCTGGCTTTTGCCTCCCGGAAAATCTCCGGCAGATCCGTATTCCACGTAGAAGGAAAATGCAGGTAGCCGGCGCAGTGGATGTGGCGGTGGTTCCCCAACAGGAACTCGCGCTGTTCCGCTGTGATCGGGTTCGGCCACGGCTGGTGGCCGGGCAGGCGATAGGTCAGCGGCCGTTTCTTGCTGCCAAACAGCAGCATGTAGATCCCAATCCCGGAGAGCGCGCCCGCCTCGCGCATCACGTGGGTCATATCCAGCCCGGCGAGACTCAGGATCTTCAGGATGCTGTCGCCAAACGAATCGTCTGCCAGGGTCGAGACCAGGCTGGTTTGAAAGCCAAAGCGGGCCAGGTCCTGCGCGATGTATCCGGCTGATCCGGCCGCGCACAGGTGCACGTCCGCCGGTCCGGACCAGTTCAGTAAGTCGTCGATGCGGGTCGGCGCCTGTCCGGTGATGAGCAGGTCGACATTTAATGGGCCAATCAGTCCGATATCCCGTTTCATGGTTTTAATGCGTGTTCGGCGGGAAGAGCCAGTTCCACACCCGCGCGTAGCGTGGGATGTTCGAGCGCTGGCAGTCCGGGTTGATGCCGCCCTGCTCGACCGCGCACCAGTAGGGCAGGAGCTGCCCGGGAAGGATGGCCGGCACCGAGAAGATGTTCTCTTCCATTTTCGGCATGCGGATGACGTCGTCGACCATCGGGGCGATCCGCTCGTCGTCCTCGGCGACGATGGCGATCGAGGAGGACTTGAGCATCTGCGTCACCCTGGCGATGTCGATCATGTGCTCGTACGCTTCTCCGGGCGGCGCAATGATGATCGTGTAAATCAGCTCGTTCGTCAGTCCAAGCGCTCCGTGGATGTGGCGTCCCCAGCACATCGGATGGGTGGGGATGTGCGCCATCTCCTCGAATTTCAGGCTGAGCTCTTCCGCCGTGCCGAGCTGCGCGCCGCTACCGACGGTCAGGATTGCTCGCGCGCCCTTCATTCGCCTGGCGATCGAGTGGCAGCGTGCGTCCACCGCTTCGAAGGCGCTGTCCATCCAGATTCCAGTAGAGCGAAGCTGATCCGCGAGCTCATCGTAATCCCAGGCGCCCGGCTTCACCCGCCTGCCGATCTCCAGGGCCAGCATCTGCGAAGCCGCCAGGCGGGTGGCGTAGTGGAATGTGTCCGAGCCACCGGTGTCGTACCCGCCGGCGCAGACGATATTTTCGTCGGCGATCTGGCTGAGTGGGCTGCCCTCGATCGATGTGAAGGCGACCACGTACGCTCCGGCATCTTTGGCTTTCTGAGCTGCCCTGTTGGAATCCGGCGTTGACCCGCTCCCCGAGTAGGCCATGAAGACCGAGCGCACGTAATCGTAGGGACGGGCGTACATCTGGAACTCCACCGCATCTTCCTGGTCGGCGACCCAGCCACTAAATTTGGCATAAGCATAAGCTGCCACCTGGGCCACGAATTGCGAGGTCCCCAGACCGCTGCCGATCACGTGGTTGATCCCCCGGTTGACCAGCTCGTCGGCAATGTGGGGGATTAAATCGGCATTTTGCGCAAGAGTGTCGGTCACCGCTTTTCCTTCGATACGGATGTCGCCGTGCAGGTTGAAGGGATGCTGGGTCTTTGGCTCGGTCCCTAGCGCCCGGTACATGATTGGGTATTCAGCGGTACCTTCGATCAAGGCTTCGACGTTCTCCGTAATGCCCCATTTCTTGACCCGGTACCCGGTTTTGCGTAGTTGTTCTTCGTTCATAATTGCTCTCCTCGTTTTTGTCCAAAGGTATACTGGAGAATTTCCTCCTCGTTCGTCTGGTCGCCATCCAGGATCCCCTGGACGGCGCCGTTATTCAAAACCAGGATGCGATGAGCCAATCCTAAAAGCTCCGGGATCTCAGAGCTGACCAGCAGGATGGCATTGCTGCTCGCTGCAATCTCGTGGATCAACCTGTAGATCTCCATCTTCACGCCCACGTCGATCCCCTGGGTCGGCTCGACGAGGAGCAGGAGTTCAGGTCGGATGGCCATCCATTTTGCCAGCGAGACCTTCTGCTGGTTTCCTCCGCTCAGATTGCGGACGAGCTGCTCCAGGCTGGGCGTGCGGATGGCCAGGTCATCGACTTCTTTCTGGGCCAGGCAGCGTTCTCCCTTTGCGTCGATCCAGCCGAACCGGTTTGACAGCCCGGCCAGGGAGGGCAGCCCGATGTTCCTCCGCACTGATAGTTCTTCCAGCACGCCCTCCTTTTTGCGATCTTCGGGCATGTAGCCGATGTGCGCGGCTTTCGCCCGCGATGGGTCTGGCCGGTACTGCTGGCCGTGCAGGAGAATGTGGCCGTTGGCGATCGGCCAATCCCCGATCAAAGCTCTGCCCAGCTCGACCTTGCCCGAGCCGGCGAGCCCGGTGATGCCGAGCACCTCGCCGCGGTGGAGGGAAAAATTGACCTGATCAAAAGCTGGCGGCGAGCTCAGGCCTTCCAGGCACAGGATCTCTTCCCCCAACGCCCGGTTTTTCTCCGGGAAAGCTCCCTCATACTTTCTTCCGAGCATCAGACCAATCAGGCTGTCCGGGGTCACCTCTGCAATCGGCGCGGTGTGGACGCTTTTGCCATCGCGCAGGATGGTGACCTGGTCGGCCAGCATAAAAATTTCTTTCAAGCGGTGCGACACGTACAGAATGGTCACGCCGCCGGCTTTCAGCTCACGGATGATTGCAAACAGCGAGTTCGTCTCCTGGTCGTTCAGCGCCGCGGTCGGCTCGTCCATGATGAGCAACCGGCATTCGCTGACCAGCGCCTTTGCAATCTCGATGATCTGCTTTTCACCCACCTTGAGCTCGCCCACCATTGTTTTCGTAGGAAGGTAGGCCGCTCCCAGCCGCTCCAGTGCGGATGTGGTCCGCCGTTCTGCTTCTCGTTCATCCAGAAAGCCCCACCTGCGCGGCTCACGACCAAGATTGACATTCGCCGTGATGGTGCGCAGATTGAGCAGGTTGAGCTCTTGATAAATAGTCGAGACGCTCGCCTGGATGGCCTCGGCAGGGTTGGCGGGGCGATAGGGCTTGCCGTCCAGGAGGATCTCCCCTTCGTCCGGAGCAAGCGCCCCGGAGAGGATCTTCATCATGGTTGATTTCCCGGCGCCGTTCGCGCCGACCAATGCATGGATGGTCCCACGCGTGACGTCGAACGAGACCTTGTCGAGGGCCTTGATACCTGGGAAGGTGCGGCTGACGTGCCGAACGGAGAGGAAAGTGTCCATTGCAGCGCTGCCCTCCTCAGGTTCGGCGGTAGCGCAGCCGGTCCAACGACAGCGCCAGGATCAGGATGAGCCCCGAGATGATTCCCTGGACGTAGAGCGAGATCCCCAGGAGCACCATCCCATTGGTGATCGTCATCAGGAAGATGGCGGCAATCAGGATATTCTGAACCTTGCCCTTGCCGCCGCTCAAGCTGATCCCGCCCAGGATAACGGCGGTCAGGATAGGGAACAGGAATTCGTTGCCCATGCTGGATGTGGCCGATCCCTGGCGCGAGGCTTGCATCAGCCCGCCAAAGCCGGCGAGGAGACCGGCGAGGGTAAAGGTCAGCATTTTCAGCCGGTCGACCTTGATCCCTGCCAGCCAGGAGGCCTTTTCGTTATTTCCGATCGCGTAGACGTTTGCGCCATAAAGCGTCTTGTTCAGCACCAGGTAAAAAAGGGCGATGAGCACGAACATCAGGAGGACGGGGAACGGCAGTGGACCGATGTACCCGCGCGCCAGGAAGGCGATGCCATCCAGTTGAGGCCCAACGATGGTCTTCCCCTGGGTATAGGCCAGCGCCATGCCGTTCAGCACGTTCATCATGCCGAGCGTGGCGATGACCGAATTGATGCGTACCTTGGTGACCAGGAAACCGTTGATCCACCCGATCAAACCTCCCACTGCGACGGCGGCCACCCCGGCCGCCAGGGGAGGCAGGTTATAGTTCACCATCAAGCTGACCGAGACGATGCCGGAAAAACCCAGGATCGCCGCCAGCGAAACATCCATCCCGCCCAGCAGCATGATCAGCATTTCCCCGATACCGACGATGGTGATGATCGCCGACTGGCGCAGGACGGTAAAGATATTTTGCGACGTCAGGAACGTGCGGGTGGTCAGGATGAGGATGGCGATCCAGACGATGAAGATCAGGATGAAACCATTCTCACCGACCAGGTCCACGATCCTTTGACGTGCGGTTTTGCTTTGAGCGAGCATAGGGGTCCTCCCCTGGAGGGGTTCCTTCCCTCCCGCGTTCCAAAATACAGCGGGCGGGGAGGGAAGGAATTCGTGGAAAATGGCTACTTTAAGGTTTCTTTCGTGATCTTCACCACGTCGACTTTGATATTCTTTTCGAGGGTCGCGCCGGCCAGTAGCTTGACGGCGGCGTTGATCGCCATGGTCCCGGTCGCCGCAGGGTTGGTGTCGATGGTTCCGTAGTACATGCCCCCGGCCTTGATCAAATCTTTGGCGTGGGCTTCGGCGTCAATGCCGACGATCACTGTTTTCGCCGGATCCTTCTTGGCGGCTTGTAACGCCGTCATCGCGCCGTACGCGCCGGCGTCGTTGATGCTGGCTACCACGTCAATCTCCGGATGAGCCTGAAGCGCGTTTTCCATCGAGGTTTGGCCGAAGTCGGTCGTGCCGCCCTTGAAGCGGCCTACGATCACGGCGTCCGGGGCATTCTTTTTCAGGCATTTTTCGATGTTATCCGCACGGATGACCACGTTGGGAAGGTCGGGGTAATCCAGGATGGCGACGGTCGCCTTGCCGCCGAATTGCTTGTTGATCGCATCCGCGGCCAGCTCGCCATTCGCGCAGCCGAGATCCGCATCTTCGATGCTGATGCCGATCCCGTTAATCGCCGATTCCCGGCCGGAGGTCTGGACGATGAACACGCCGGCGTCCGCGGCGGCCTGAATGGCCGATTTGACCACGTTCGGGTCGACCACGCAGATGACGATCACCTTCGCTCCTGCGGAGACGAAATTCTCGATGGCTGAGATCTGCTGCTCCGCCTTGGCTTGTGGGTCGAAGATCTCGGCGGTAATGCCGAGCTCCTTCGCGCGGGCCACGGCAGAGTTTGCCACCGTCGAGTGATATTCTGAGCCCATCGTGCAGGGGATCAATCCGATCTTCCCGCTGCTTAGGGCTGCCTTTGCCGCGGCGACTTCGGCGTCGGTGGGAACGAGGTCTGCGGCAGTGCCGAGCTTATCAGTGAGCAGGGTTGGCTTTACGGAAGCAGGCGGTGGAGTGGTCGGAGCCGCGGGAGGCGCGGTTGGGGGTACGGTGGTGGGCGCAGGGGCGGCGGGCGGTTGGGTGGGGGTGGTGGTCGCCGCCGGGGTTGGCGTGCAGGCGACCAGGATTACTACCAACATGACAAAGGCAACGATCTTGTTCATTGGTCCTCCTAACTGATGCTGTAGAACGCTTCGAAACAGTCGAATGTGAACACAGTTTCAGTTCTATTATTTTCTCCTGGCCTGCCTCCTTTCCAGGTTTTTGCTTAACCTTCGTATTCCAGGATCGAATCCGCGGTCATTTCGTCGGTGATCAATACCTTGATCAGGTGCCCATGCAATGCGCCGATCAATGGCAAGACCTTGTCGACGCCGCCAGCAACGGAGATAGTCAGCGCTTCCGAGCGCAGGTTGTCCAGAGTGATACCAACGATCCGGTCCTCGAATGAGGAATGGATCTCATTCCCGCGGATATCGTAAAACCGAGCGCAGATGTTGCCCACGCTTCCCGCCTGGCGGAGTTGTTCCAGGTCTTGTGGTTTGAAGATCCCTCCCCGGGTGAAGATCATGTCACTGGTGATCGACCCAACGCCGAACAGGTAAATATCCGCGTGCTGAGCCTGGACCAGCGCGGCAGCGATGGAAGGATTGGCCCCGGTTAGCTCGCGGACTGAGCCAGAGCCCAGGATCGCTGGAGCATTGATCAGAGTGATGCTGGCGTCGAAGGCTACCGCAGCGGCGTGTGCCATGCGGTTGAAATCGATGTCCATTGCCTCATGGCCAATGTTGCCCATCGCCTGGACAATGGTGACGTTTGGCACGCGCTTCTGATGCAGCCAGTTAAACACCTCGGAAAGTGTCCGCCCAGATCCCACACAGATCCGCTGCCCGGGTTCGACGACCCGGTCGATGTATTGTGCGCCGGCGCGGGCAATGGTCTTACGCAGCGGTTCGGGCTGCAGGTTGAACGCCGGGACGACGATCGCATCCTTCAGGTTGCCGAAGCGTTCTTGCAGAGCGGCTTCGACAGTTGAGACGCGCTCGTTGGGCGCGACCACGCGCACCTGGACCAGATTGAGCTCTCTGGCCTGCGTCAGATAGCGCGACACCTGCGAGCGGGATATTCCCAGGGATTGCGCGATCCTGGTCTGGTCGTAGTTTTGCTCGTAGTAGGCCCGGGCGACCTCGAGCAGGAGCTCGATCTTATCGTCCCCGTTAAGCCGGATGCGGTTTTTTCGCGTGGGTTTGATTTCCATTGGATCCATAATGCAATTATGTGCATGCAATTATGTGCATTTCAATTATAGCGAATATCCAGCGTTTTTCAATAGACTCTTTTCGGTGATTACCCACAAATAGGAAGGGAATAGAAAGCTCTGCTCGAACGTGGTAAATTGAGGTTGCGAAACCAAATTTATCGTTAGGAGCAGAGCCAGAATGAATATAGCACTAGAAACCAGCCTTGCCAAGTTACCG
>DATKLX010000210.1:0-18541 GCA_035542155.1 Anaerolineaceae bacterium | reverse complement strand
TTTCTGCCTCCATTTCTTACTTTTCTAATTCATTCTTCAGAGCTGAGTCAAGTGGTTATTTCCAGGATCTCCTCGCAGTACGGCGTGTACGGGCGGATGGCGGCGTAATTGCGGCGGAAGCGCAGGCGCGGGTCGAGGCGGCTCAGCAGCGCTTCAACCGGCCGCTCGTAGACCTGACGGCAAACCACGCGCGTGTCCAGCCCCAGCTTCTGGCAGGCTTCCAGGGTCGGGCAGCGGTTCCACCAGCGGGTGACCATCCTGCGCGGCCCGGCTTCCACGATTTCCCCCTCCTGCGGGACCGCGACATGCAGGTATTTCTCGTAGAAGAGGCGGTAGCCATCACGCAGTGGGTCCGCGGAGCGCTCCATGAAGCCCCCGGCGCGCTCAAACCAGGCCAGCCGCTTCTCGAAGACGCAGTCCTCGAGGAGAGCGAGGGCCGCGCCCAGGCCGATCCGGGTGGAGAGGTCCAGGATCGTCTGGAAGAGCGCGGTCGCGTCCGGATAGCTGCTCTCATATTCGCTTTTCACCAACGAACGCAGGTCAGCGGACATAGATCCTCGCTATTTCTCCAACCCCATCATCCTCCGCCCGCCCTGGAAAAACAGGTCGCGGAACATCTCGGCCGTCCGTTCGGGTAGATATGGCATGTCTTCCTCCAGCCACCAGGTCAGCATAGCGAGCAGCGACCCGGCGAAATAGCTGGCATACACCTTGACCGGGATCACAGGATGAAGCTCGCCGGACTGCACGCGCATCTCCACGATCTCGAGCGCGGTCTGGCTGATGATTTCATGCAGGCGACCCGAGGCCCTGGTTCCGCCTTCGCCGCGCAGGATGATCCGGTATAACTGGGCATTTTCGGCAGCGTGGGCGAAGACGATCAGGATCGAGTCCACGACGGGCTGGTTCTCCACCGGCTCAGTACCCCGCCAGCGGGTCGGTGGGGGGAGGCGGGCGATCAGCTCGGCGGCGATGGTGTCGATCGCCTCCAGGAGCAGATCTTCCTTATCCCGGTAATGCAAATAAAACGTGGTCCGGCCGAGATCGGCGCGCTCGGTGATGTCCTCGATCGTCACGGCTTCGTAGCCCTTCTCGAGGATCAGGGCAAAAAGCGCCTCGCGCAGGGAACGCCGGGTCCGGCGCGTGCGCCGGTCGAGCTCTTTGGGTGGGGAAACGGTCATTTCTGAACACCTGTAGGATATCCGACACGCCTCTCCAATTGGTGATTGACAAGGGCTGCGCCGGACGTATAATTTTCAGACGAACAATCTGTCTATTACTGGATTATACGTATATTTTAACACACAAAGTTCAGTTTTCATGGATTTGCCCTTCCATTCTTTTCAGGGAAGCAACGGCCGGGCAAAGACCATCGTCTCTCAATTAACGGGTGGGTCAGATCCGAAGAACAGGAATCGGTATGCTACCAGAAGCCAACATTGTTGGAGAAGCCGGCGCCCTTATCCAGCTTAAAGGCGTGATCAAAGAGTACCACACCGCGGCAGGCCCTTTTCGGGCGTTAAAAGGCATCGATCTGGAGATCCGGCGCGGTGAGTTCGTGGGTGTGATCGGGAAATCGGGAGCGGGGAAAACGACCCTGGTCAACATGATTACCGGCATCGATAGCCTGAGCCAGGGCGAGGTGGTCGTCGCCGGGATGCGGGTGGACCGGTTGGGTGAGAACGATCTGGCCCTCTGGCGCGGCCTGAACTTAGGCGTCATTTACCAGTCCTTCCAACTGATGCCCACCCTCAGCCTGCTGGATAACGTGCTTCTTCCGATGGATTTTTGCGGCCTGTACCGCGGGCGGCAGAGCGTTCAGCGCGCCGCGGAGCTCCTCTGCCAGGTCGGGCTGGAGGAGCACATCAACAAGCTGCCCTCGGCCACCTCGGGCGGACAGCAACAGCGCGTGGCCATCGCCCGCGCGCTGGCCAATGACCCGCCCCTGATCGTCGCCGACGAGCCCACCGGCCGGCTCGACTCGTTGACCGCCGAGACCATCTTCAGCATTTTTAAAGACCTGGTCCGCCAGGGTAAAACCATCCTCATGGTCACCCACGACCGCTCGCTGGCGCGGCGCATGGAGCGGGTCGTTGAGATGGCAGATGGGCAGATCGCCCCGGGGGGGCTGAACTGATGGGAAACCGTTGCGGGGAAGAGCATCCAGTCCAGGGCGATCTGATCGAGCTGCGCAAGGTGGTCAAGACTTTCAAGAACGCGGCCGGCGAGTTCGTCGTCCTCAAAGGCATCGACGCCAGCTTCCGCGAGGGCGAGTTCGTCAGCATAGTCGGGCGCTCGGGGAGCGGTAAATCCACCCTGCTCAACATGGTCACTGGCATCGATCACCCCACCTCAGGCAGCGTGCGCATCGGCGACACCCTCCTTCACACCCTCAATGAGAGCAAGATGGCGATCTGGCGCGGGCGTATGCTGGGGATCGTCTTCCAGTTTTTCCAGCTCTTGCCCATGCTGACCCTGCTCGAAAATGTGATGCTGCCCATGGACTTCGCCGAATGCTATCCGCCCGCCGAGCGCGAGCCGCGCGCCCGCGATCTGCTCAAGCTGGTTGGATTGGAAGGTCTGGAGCACAAATATCCCGCCGGGGTGGCCGGGGGCCAGCAGCAAAGCGCGGCAGTCGCCCGCGCCCTGGCCAACAATCCACCGGTCCTGGTCGCGGACGAGCCGACCGGCAATCTCGACACCGTCACCGCGGAGCGGGTGCTGGATATCTTTGCAGGGCAGGTGGCCCAGGGCAAAACGGTGCTGATGGTCACCCACGACAACAGCCTGGCGGAGCGTGCGCAGCGCAAGCTGGTCATCACCGACGGGGAGCTGGTCAACGAGTGGATCTCCCGCGCGTTCCCAGACCTTCCCCACGCCGCCCTGCTGAGGCTCAGCCACGCGGCGCAGCCGGTCTCCTTTCAATCCGGCGAGACCCTCTTTGCACCCGAGAGCCAGCCAGATTTGCTCCTGATTTCCCGAGGAAGGGTGGAAGCCGTTGCGGACCACCGCCCCATCCCGCCCGCACTTGCCGGGGGGATCGGCCCCGGCGGCGTCTTCCACCGGGCAGATTCCGATCTCCAGGTGGAGCTGTGCGCCGTGGAACCGGTGGAAGCGCTGGTGATCGACCGGATCCCCGAATCGGTCGACATCGCCGTGGCTGCTCCTGCGAAGGAAGGTGCGGATTGAGCGCGCAGCCCACGGTTCGCATCCGCCCACGCTGGCACAAAGTGCTGTCCGACCTGTGGGGCAACAAGGTCCGCACGCTGCTGGTGGTCGCCTCGATCATGGTCGGCCTGTTCGCCATGGGAATGATCGCCACGATCCACGATATCCTCTTTCGCGATACCCGCACCAGCTATGCGGCGGTCAACCCGGCCAACATCCAGGTCAACGCCGGAAATTTTGACGACGACATGGTCGACACCGTCCGCTCGGTCGAGGGCGTGAAGGAGGCCGAGGGTGTGCGCCTGTTCTACCTGATGGTGCGCACGGGGTCGGACCAGTGGAGCCGCATCGCCATCCAGGCCATCCCCAATTTTGACCAGATGACCATCAACCGGGTTCTTCTCGACCGCGGTTCCTGGCCGCCCAGGGACCACCAGATCGTCGTCGAGCGCAACAAACAGGGCGATCTCTACCAGGCCCAACCGGGTATGATGGAGGTGCGCCTGTCCTCGGGCAAAATCCGCAGGCTGGCTCTGACGGGCGTGGTCCACGATCTGACGGTGGGCATCACCTCGGTCAGCGGGGGATACTTCACTGCCCCAATCCAGGGCTATATAAACACCGACACGCTGGAGTGGCTGGAGCAGCCTGACAGCTATAACCTGCTCTACGAGACAGTGAAGGACCAGGCCGATGACGAAAGCCACATCCGCGCCGTAGCCAACCGCGTCACCAAGATCATGGAGGACAATGGCGGGTTGGTGTTCAACTCGATTGTCCGCGGCTCGCACGATCACCCCAATGCGGCCTACCTGGACGCGATGACCGGCGTGTTGTATATCCTGGGTTTCCTGGTCGTCTTTTTGAGCGCTTTCCTGATCACCAACACCCTCTCCGCGCTGCTCGGGCAACAGGCCCAGCAGATCGCGATCATGAAGACGATCGGGGCGCGCAGCAGGCAGGTGAGCGGTCTGTATATGGCCCTGATCACCGCGTACGCGGCGCTCGCGCTGGCCCTGGCCCTGCCGCTTTCCCAGGATGCCGGCTTCCGCTTCACCCAATTTCTGGCCGAGCGGCTAAACGTGCAGATCGTTTCTTTCCGGACCTCAGCCTGGGTCGCCCTGCAACTGGTGGGGATTGCCATCGTCGTTCCTCAGGCAGCCGGTCTGGTACCCATCCTCAATGGCACCCGGCTGCGCGTCCAGGATGCGCTGACCGGCCAGGTCACGGAAAGCGACCCCAGCCGCGGCAACTGGTTTGACCGCCTGATTCACCGCCCGGGAAAGACTCCCCGCCCGCTGCTGATTTCTCTGCGAAACACCTTCCGTCACAAGGGACGCCTGTTATTGACTCTTATCACCCTCATTCTGGGAGGGGCGGTATTTATTGCGACATTTAATGTGCGCCTCTCGCTGGATGATTATATTCGCAAGCTCTCCCGCTATTTCGCCGCGGACGTCAACCTGACCATGGAGCAGCCGTACCGCATCTCTGAGATCCAGCAGGCTCTCCAGGGTGTTCCCGGGGTGGGCCAGGTGGAGGGCTGGTCGTTCGCGCGTTGCGAGCTGCTCCTCGACAACGACCAGGCCGGCGACGCCGTACAGCTCCTCGGCCCACCGGTCAGCAGCAGACTGATCCAGCCCATCCTGCTCAAGGGGCGCTGGATCCAGTCCGGCGATCGCAAGGCCATCGTGCTCAGCGAGCGCTTCCTCTCGCGCTTCCCGAACCTGCGCGTCGGCGATCCCATCCGCCTGCGCGTCAACGGCGAAAAGACCACCTGGACCGTGGTCGGCTTCTTCCAGTTGGCCGGAAAGAGCGCCGGGTTCGTCGCCTACACCAGCTACGAGTATCTCTCTGAACTGGTCCACCAGCCCAACCTGGCGAGCATCTACCGGGTGACTTCCTCCACAGCCAACCTGACCCTGGACCAGCAGCGCGAGTTTGGATCGCGGATCGAGACGTATCTCCAGAACCAGGATTTCAACGTCAGCGAAACCCAGGCCGGGCAATACATCATCAACAGTTCTGCCAGCGGGCTGAACACTCTGACCATCTTTTTGCTGGTCATGGCTATTCTCACGGCGCTGGTGGGCAGCATCGGTCTGATGGGCACGATGAGCATGAACGTCCTCGACCGCACCCGCGAGATCGGCGTGCTGCGGGCGATCGGCGCGTCTGACCGGGCGGTAATGCGCCTGGTCATTGCAGAAGGGCTGCTGATTGGATTGATCAGTTGGATGCTGGGGACGGTGGCTTCCCTGCCAATCAGCCAGCTCCTCTCCGACACGATCCACCTGGCGGTGTTCGACGCGCGCTCGGATTTCACCTTCACACCGATCGGTCCGCTCGCCTGGCTGGGGCTGGTCATCGTCCTCTCCCTGCTGGCGAGCATCCTGCCGGCCCGCTCGGCTGCGCGGTTGACGATCCGCGAGGCGCTGGCGTATGAATAGCCAAGGGGTGGGTTGGGTTTGTATACAAGGACCACAACTATGGAAACTTCCGCTTTGCTTTTGCGCCCCGCTCGTCTGGAAGACGCCCCCCTGCTCCAGTACCTCGTCCAGGCTGCCTTCACGGAATACGAGGGAAAGCTCGATCCACCTTCGGGGGCCCACCAGGAGACCGTGGAAACGGTGCGGGAGCTGCTCCAAAAGGGCGGCGCCATCCTGGCCCTGGTCGAGAATGAGCCCGCGGGCTGCGTCTTCTTTCAGAATGAGGGCTCCTACCTGTGGCTGGAGCGGCTCTCCGTCCTGCCGAAATACCGCAGGCGCGGCGTGGCCCGCGCCCTGATCGAGGCGGTCGAGCAGGAGGCAGCGCTGCAAAAGATCCCCGCCGTCCAGTTGGGCACGCGCCTGGCCCTGACCCACCTGAAGGACTACTACACCCGCCTGGGCTACCGCCCCATCCGCTTTGAAGCTCACGAAGGCTACACGAAGCCCACCTACGTGCTTATGGAAAAAGAAATTCGCTCGAAAGGAAGCAACCCATGAAAACTCCCAACCTCCTCTCCCTGGCAGCTCTCCTCCTGTTTTCTCTGGCGAGCTGCGGCCCTCTCCCCACCGTTCAGGTCCAGCCCACCCCCACCACCGCCGCGCCCGCCAGCGGACCGGACAATAACGAGGTGATTGTGGAGGGCAACGTGGCCCCGCGTGACTACTCGCGGATCCTCACCCGCACCGGCGGCCTGATCGCCGAAGTGCGAGTGAAGAAGGGCGACCTGGTCAAAAAGGACGACGTCCTGGTCCGTTTCGACGGCGCCGAGCAGGCCCAGGCTGCGCTGACCGCTGCCCGCCTGGAAGAGGTCAACGCCCAGCAGGCCCTGGATAAGCTCAATGAGACCGCCGACGTAGCCCGGGCGCAGGCTCAGGTCGCCCTGGCCAACGCGCGCAAAGCGCTGGACAACGCCCAGGACCACCGCACCAACCTGAACTACCGTTTCACCGCCGACCAGGTGGCCGCGGCCAACGCTGGCTACATTCTCGCCCAGGACGAGGTCGACCGCCTGCAGGGCTACTACGATACCGTCTCGTCGCGCCCCGAGGACGATCCCGTTCGCGCCCTGGCGCTGGCTAACCTGGAAAATGGCAAGAAAAAGCGCGACAAAGCCCTGGCCAGCGTCAACTGGTACAAAGGCAAAGCCGACCCCCTCGACATCGCCAAAGCCGATGCCGACGTGGCCTTCGCCGAGGCCCAGGTGAACGACGCTCAGCGTCAATTGGATAAGACCCAGAACGGCCCCAACCGGGACGACCTGGCCCTGGCCCAATCCAGCCTGGAGAACGCTAAAGCCCAGGTGAAAGCCGCCGAAAAAGCCCTGGCGGACCTGGACGTCAAGGCGCCCTTGACCGGCACAATCGTCGAGCTGGATCTGATGGCTGGCGAGACCCTGGCCCCCGGGCAGCAGGTGGCTTTGGTGGCAGACCTGAGCGAGCTCTACGTCGAGACCAACGACCTGACGGAATTGAACGTGGTCAAGGTCAAGGTGGGCGACCAGGGTCAGATCCGCCCGGACGCGCTCCCCGGGGTGAGCCTGCCTGCGGTGGTGACCGAGATTGCCAACGACTCCGGCAAGAAGGGCGGCGACGTGATCTATACGGTGCGCCTAAAGCTAAATCAGGCCGATCCACTCCTGCGCTGGGGGATGACGGTCGAAGTCAGGCTGCCGGGGAAATAATCTAGCGTTTCCAGGGGACGGTTACCTGGATAATATATCCAATCGACCCAAACACAGCTCGCACCGAATCGAATCGATTCGGTGCGAGCTGTGTTGTTTGCGCCAGCGAATCCGCTTTTTTTGAGAGGGATGGCAAGTTGACTTTTCGTATCTACTATATTATAATTTTAATGATTTAGGATATCCTAAATATTTCTTTAGGGATTATTATGAGAACCGAAACTGATGAGAATTATCTGAAAGAAATCTATACTTTAGGACTGGACCACCCCCTTATTTCGACTTCTTTGCTTGCCAGTCGTCTGGGTTATTCTCCCGCATCGATCACAGGGCAGCTCAAAAAATTAGCCAACCTTCACTGGGTAGTTTACGAGCCATACCAGGGTGTAACCCTGACAGAGACCGGGCGTGCTATTGCGCTGGAAGTGATCCGCCATCATCGTCTGATCGAGACGTATCTGGTCCGAGCGCTAGACATCCCCTGGGATCGGGTGCATGAAGAAGCCGAGAAACTGGAGCATGCTCTTTCTGAATATCTTGAAGAGCGCATTGATGAAATGTTGGGACACCCCTCCGTAGATCCACATGGCTCACCGATCCCCTCCCGTGATGGCATCGTGTTCGATTCGAACCGGCTCAGGCTAGCTGACTTACCTAAAGGAGCAGTTGCGGACATCCTCGAAGTCAATGACCGGGATCCGAATTTTCTGGGTCACCTGGACAAGATCAACCTGCGCCCAGGCACACAATTCGAGGTGCTCGATGTAGAACCCTTCGATGGGCTCATCACCATCCGAGTTTCCAATCAAGTTCACACCCTGGGTCAGACCAGTGCAAGCCAAATTTTCGTAAAAAAGCGCGAGGAAAAAAGTGCGGGAGTGCAAATATCATGAATAATGGGACTTTGCCTCATGATCAAGCGACTTCTTTACCAGAAAATAACGTCGATGCACAACACGGTTATAGTCTTTCGGAAGTGCATCGATCGATAACGGTCCCTCGTGGTGGATCGATTCTACGCATGGTTTTAGCCTTCACGGGGCCTGGTTTGCTGGTTGCAGTGGGTTACATGGATCCAGGTAATTGGGCCACGGACCTGGCCGGCGGAGCGCAGTTTGGATACACTCTTTTGTCCGTCATCATGATCTCTAACCTCATGGCGATTGTTCTTCAAGCGCTCGCGTTGAAGCTCGGCGTCGTCACCGGACGAGATCTGGCCCAGGCCTGTCGCGATCAATTTAGCCGACCGGTCGCATTTGGTTTGTGGGTTCTGGCCGAAATTGCCATCAGCGCTACCGATCTGGCAGAGGTAGTTGGTTCAGCGGTTGCCTTGCAACTGCTTTTTGGCTTCCCTCTCATCATAGGCGTCTTAATCACAGCTTTCGATGTGTTTTTGATCTTGTTTCTGAATACAAAAGGATTCCGTTATATCGAGGTGGTTGTGGGCTCACTGATTGCAGTGATCACGGTATGTTTCATTTTTGAGCTAATCTTTGCAAGGCCGGATTGGGGTGGTGTTCTGCTTGGGTTTATTCCACGGCCTGAGATTGTTTCCAATCCACGCATGCTCTATATTGCCATCGGCATCTTAGGCGCCACGGTAATGCCACATAACTTATACCTGCACTCGGCGATTATCCAGACCCGCAAGTTTGATCTGACCCCGGAAGGAAAGCGTGAGGCGATCCATTACGGCACAATCGATTCAACGACTGCTTTAATGGGCGCGTTATTTATCAACGCTGCAATCCTGATCCTTTCAAGTGCGACGTTTCACACGACAGGCCACCAGGGTGTGGCTGAGATCCAGGATGCTTACAAATTACTGTCGCCTTTATTGGGTACAGGTCTTGCAAGTTTTCTGTTTGCCATCGCATTACTAGCCTCAGGCCAGAACTCAACCCTGACGGGTACCCTATCCGGACAAATTGTGATGGAAGGGTTTCTAAACATTCATATTAAGCCCTGGTTACGGCGGTTGATCACACGCGCACTGGCGATCATCCCGGCTATCGGAACGATCTGGTTTTTTGGGGAAGGCAGCGCAACTTCGCTGTTGGTCTTATCGCAGGTCATACTTTCCATCCAGCTTTCTTTTGCCGTCATTCCACTCGTTCTGTTCACCAGTGATAAACGAAAGATGGGCGAATTCGCAAACCCCGGCTGGCTGAAGGTGTTGGCCTGGTGTATTGCGATCGTAATCGCGGCTCTGAATGCCTACCTTTTGTATACGACCTTTTTTTCTGCCTGATCGAATCTTCGCTTTCCGGGGTCAGGAATTGTGATATATAAAAATATAAACGCGGGAGGAGGTTTTCCATGTTCAATCGAATCTTAGTTCCCCTGGATGGATCAAAACTGGCCGAAACCGTATTGCCATTATCCCGTTACCTCGCTGAACAGTTTCAAGCTACCATCATTCTGTTTCACGTCGTAGAAAAAGGTGCCCCCAGAGAAATCCATGGCCAACATCACCTGCGTGAAGTAGCCGAAGCGAAAGAGTATCTTGATCGGACAGCCAAAAAATTTTCGTCAACGAAGATAGAGATTTTGCAGGATGTGCACGAGGTCCAGGAAGAGGGCGTCGCCCAAACCATCAGCAACCATGCCAGAGAATTGCAGACTGACTTGGTTGTCCTTTGCGCACATGGAAATGGGGGGATCAGAGATATGCTCTTTGGCAGCATAGCCCAACAGGTCATCCGCCATGTTTCAGTTCCTGTTCTGTTTATTCGACCCAATTCAGCAAAAACGTCAGGAGGAATCCCAATTACACAAATTCTCCTCCCATTGGATGGATCTACAGCACATGAAGCAGCCATACCGATTGGAGCCTATGTGGCTAAGAAATGTCGGGCAAAGATTCGACTGTTGACCATCGTACCTACTCCAGAGACGCTTCCTGGTAAAGAGGCAATCACCGGCCGGTTCTACCCGAACGCCAAATCGTTGTCTTTGGATCTATCGGCTCTACAGGCAGATTATTACCTGCGCGAGATATCGGCGCAGCTTACCCGTCAGGGATTATCCGTTTCGAACACCGTATCGAGGGGCGACGTTATGCCCAAACTGATTGAATCCATCCACTCGGAAGGGAACGACCTGGTCATCATGGCCACACACGGTCAAAGCTCTTTTGATTCCCATTGGGAGGGCAGTCTGACTCCCAAGCTTTTATCAAAAACGCCCGTACCCGTGATGCTTGTCCGCGTGCAGGCAAACCATGAAATCCCCTAAGGATTAATCCAACTCACAGAAACATTCCGGGAATAAACCTATATAATGTTTGTGATTTTCGTCGTATAAGCGAACCCCTGTCTGGCATATCACTGGACATCGGTTCATTCATATTTTGTCAGGAAAGGATGACAAGCATGCCACACGCCTACGGCTATCTTCCCGATCGACCCGATCCCGCAGATTTTTCATTCCAGGCGGTCCGCCCACCCACCGCGCCGCTGCCTCCCTCGGTAGACCTGCGCCACCTCTGCTCGCCGGTGCGCGACCAGGGCCAATTGGGCTCCTGCACCGGCTTCGCGATCGCGGTCGGGATGCGCGAATTCCTCCAGGTCAAGCTGGGGGTCAACCTGGTAACGATGTCGCCCCTGTTTTTATATTATGAGGAGCGCGTCCGGGAAAACAGCGTCGGTGAGGACGCGGGCGCCATGCCCCGCGACGGGTTTAAGGTCCTCCAGAAAATAGGCTGTTCTCCCGAAAAAGACTGGCCTTACGCCATCAAGAAGTTCACCAAGGCGCCATCGAAAAAAGCCCTCCAGGATGCGCTGGCCTTCAAAATTGCCGCCTACCACCGCCTGGCCGGGCCGATCGATATGCAGGCCTGCCTGGCCGAAGGGAATGGCTTCGTCATGGGTTTCAGCGTCTATGAAAGCTTCGAATCCGACGCGGTGGCCAAGACCGGAAAGATGCCTATGCCGAGCCCCGGCGAGAAAGTTCTCGGCGGGCACGCCGTTTTTTGCGCCGGCTACCAGACCGACTCCAAAGCTGCTGGCGGTGGTTGGTTCATCATCAAGAACAGTTGGGGGGCCGGTTGGGGCGATGGGGGCTATTTCTATATGCCCTTCGCCTTCGTCACCCCTGACAACGTCTCCGACGCCTGGACCGCCGTGGTCTGAACCACGTCCTTCCACAACCGCCTCGCCTGACCAACACCAAGCCCGCCTCCGCGGGCTAAGAGCTTTTCAGTTCCCCTTTGGCGATTTCGTGCAGTGCAGCGGGGGCAAGGTGATCGAAACACGCACCGAAACGAAGGAAAAGGACGTCAGCGGGGATATCTTCAAAGAGACGCTGGAGATGCAGCTCACCTTTGACCCGGGCAATGGAGAATAATACAAATTTTGCCAACCCGGTGTATATTTATCCTACCTGATTTGATCCTTCTGAATTTGATCCTTCTGAGGTGAACCGTGAGCAACTACGCTGAAACACAGGCGCAGGTCGTAGAGATCTGCCAGAAGCTGGTCGGGAAAGGATTCCTGGCCGGCACCGGAGGGAATGTGTCTGCCCGGGTCCCGGGCGAGCCCGCCCTGGCGATCACCCCCTCCAATTTCGATTACATGAAGATGCAGCCCACGGACATCTGCGTCCTTGGCCTGGATCTGAAGGTGATCGAGGGGGGGATGAAGCCCTCGATCGAATCCAGCCTGCACGCCGCGATCTACGCCAACCGCCCCGACGCGGCGGTGGTGATCCATACCCACCAGATTTACGCCAGCGCCTTCGCCCTGATCAACCAGCCTATCCCCGCGCTGTACGACGAGCAGGTGCGCTTCCTCGGCCGCTCGGTCGAGATCGTCCCCTACGCACCGAGCGGGACAGGGTTGCTGAAAAAATCGCTCGCCGCGCGCCTGCGCAACCACTGCAACGCTTACATCCTGCAGAACCACGGCGCGGTCTGCCTGGGCGACAGCGCCGAGCGGGCCATCTTCAACGTCGAGCTGCTCGAAAAAGTCGCCCTGACCTACCTGCTCGCCCTGTGCACCGAGAAGAAAGTCACCAGGATTCCCCTACCTGTGCGCGAGATTGCCTTCAATCGCCTGCGCCAGGACGAGAAGAAAGCCGAACAACTGCTCAAAGAACCCATGGGAGTGAAAGTCGATGACTGACGCCCAATCCGCCATCTCCGCCTGGCCAGATACCGCCGAGATTTACACCCGGCTGAAAGCCTTGATCGACCAGCCGTTACGCCCCATCCGCCGCGACAAGATGCAGGAGTACCTGGATTACTTCGAGCGCTGCTGCCCGCGCTCCAGGGCGCTGACCGACGAGGCCAAAGAATACATCCCCGGCGGGGTGCAGCACAACCTGGCCTTCAACTACCCATTCCCGATGGCCATCGAAAAAGCCGAGGGCGCGTACATGTGGGACGTGGACGGCAACCGCTACATCGACTTCCTCCAGGCCGGGGGGCCGACCGTGCTGGGCAGCAACTATGGCCCGGTGCGCGAGAAGATCTTCGAGATGCTCCAGACCTGCGGGCCGGTGACCGGCCTGTTCCACGAGTACGAGCTCAAGCTGGCCCAGCTCGTCCAGCGCCTGATGCCCTCGATCGAGATGCTGCGCATGCTCGGATCGGGGACGGAGAGCGTGATGGCCGCCATCCGCGCCGCGCGGGCCTTCACCCACAAGAAAAAAGTCATCAAGGTCGGCGGGGCCTACCACGGCTGGTCGGACCAGATGGTCTACGGGCTGCATATCCCGGGGACGGGGGCTTACGAGGCCGCCGGGATCCCGCGTGGGGCTCTCCGCGACACCCAGGAGTTCTACCCCAACGACCTGGACGCGTTGCGCCGCCTGCTGACCCTCAACCGCCTGCGCGGCGGGACGGCGGCGGTAATCGTCGAACCCGTCGGCCCGGAAAGCGGCACCCGCCCGGTCTACCCGGATTTCAACCGGAAGGTCCGCGAGCTTTGTGATGAATACGGCGCGCTGCTCATCTTCGACGAGGTGGTGACCGGCTTCCGCCTGGGCCTGGGCGGGGCGCAAGGCTACTTCCAGGTTAAGCCCGACCTGACGGTCTTCGGCAAGTGCATCACCGGCGGCTACCCGATGGCCGGGGCGCTCGGCGGTCGCAAGGACGTGATGATGCACCTCTCGGCCGGGATCGGCGGGACGGGCGAGCGGGCCTACGTGGGCGGGACGCTCTCGGCCAACCCGCTGAGCTGCGCCGCCGGTTACCACGCCATCCTGGAGATGGAGCGCACGGGCGCCGCGGTCATCGCCGGCCGGGCGGGCGACCGCCTGACCCAGGGCCTGCAGGCGATCATCGAGCGCTGCCGCCTGCCCTTTGTGGCCTACAACCAGGGCTCGATCGTCCATCTCGAGACCTCCGGGGTGATGTTGCTCGATTTCCGCAATCTGATTAAAATCGCGCGCGAGATGAAGCCGCGCAAGCACATGATCGAAGAGATGGGCGCGGCCTATATGGCCAGAGGGATCATCACCCTGGCCGGCAGCCGCATGTATACCTCCATGGCCGACACCGACGATGTCATTGATGAGGCACTCAACCGCTTCGAGGAGGTCCTGACCAGCGTTGAGGGATAAGGATGAACCAGAATTGGACCGGGTTAGACGCGTATTTCTATGATGAAGCCACGCCCGATTGGGGGGCGAGATCGACCCGCGCGGCGAGGTGGTCGCGCGTTGGGAGTGGGAGCCCGAGCGGCTGCATTGCGTGTTCCGTTACGAGATGGAGCACCTGCTGGCCCGGGTCGGTTTCACCCATCGTATGGTCACTGGGGATTTTTTCTTCGAAGAAATGGCTAACGACAGCCCAGAGATGGCCTGGGTGGCAAGGGTATAGGATCTTCTTTTTTCCGTAAGGGTCGACCTGCGTGTCGGACCAACTGATCCAACGACCACCCGGCAAGGACAGGGCGGACTCATAGGTCCGCCCCTTCCGGAGATTGTCCAATGGTTCAAGACGATGATCACCAATGAATACATTCCCTATCCAATGGGTCCTTGATGAGGAGAATCCTTCGGATAAATGAAATCCCCCGGCTGAACTCACCGGGGGATTTTCTTATCCATTCATCCTCTTATACACACCCTTCATCTGCCTGTAAATCTCCTGGAACTCCTCGAAGCGCTCATCGTACACCGCCCGATTCCGCGGATTGGGCTCGTAGGTGCGCTGGATCTCCACCAGGCGGGGCACGTCTTCAAAGCGGATTTCCCCCAACCCAACGGCGGCGATCAGCGCCGCGCCGCGCGCGTTGGCCTGGATCGGGTCGCGAACCTGCTTCACCGGAATCTTCAGCACGTCGGCGAAGATCTGGCACCACACGTTGGAATTGCCCCCGCCGCCGGCCAGGTGGATCGCGCTCAACTGGCGCCCGAGGAATTTCTCCACCGGAGCGATCAGCCAGCGGGTGTTGAACGCTACCCCTTCGAAAAAGGCGCGGATGATGTCCTCGCGATTGTTATGGAGGGAGAGATTGTATAACCCGGCGCGCAGGCTGCGGTCATCCACCGGCGCACGCTCGCCCCAAATCCAGGGGGTGTAGAGCACGCCATTGCTCCCCGCCGGGACGCGCTCGGCGATGCGGTCCATGATCTGGTACACGTTGGGAACGTCGGCTTCCTGGAGCAGCTCATCTTTGTGGTAGAGGATCTTTTCCTTGAGGAAGGTCAGGTTGCCCCCCGCGGTGGCCTGCAGAGCGGTGAGCAGGAAGCGCCCCGGGACGGCGCAGGGAACCGAGGCCAGGTAGGTGTTGATATCGGTCTTTTTCTGCGGGACGTGGGCCGCGATCCACGAAGAAGTGCCGATATACAGGTGCGGCAGGTAATCCTCAACCGCTCCCGCGCCGACCGCGGCGGCAGTGTTGTCGATCGATCCGGCGACCACCTGAACGGAGCGGTCCAATCCCAATGCCTCGGCAGCATCGGCCGCCAGGCAGCCTAGCACCTCCTTGCAGGGAACCACCTCGGGGAACCTGTCCGCGTCGATCCCGCTGTAACGCACCAGCACCGGGTCGTAGCGCACGTGGTCCGGGTCGCGGTTATCGGTCACCCAGGAGGTGAGGATCGAGTCGACGGTGGCGACGAAGCGCCCGCACAGGCGCAGGTTGATGTAATCGAGGACGTTGAGGAATTTGTAGGTCCGCGCGTAGACCTGGGGGAATTTCTCTTTGATCAGCAGCATGTGCGCGGATGGGTCCTTGCCGGTCAGCGACGGCAGCCCGCCGGTCAGGCGCAGCCAGCGCTGCAGCTTGAGGGCGTCATACCCGGCGACGTTGATTGCCCCGCTGACCTGCTTGCGCAGGTAGGGCTCGCCGCGCATATCCATCCACAGCACGCAGTTCATCAGCGGCCGGCCTTCGCGGTCCACCGCGACGGTGCCTTCTCCCTGGCTGGAGCAGCACACCCCGCCGATCTCGGTCCGCGGCGCCAGGTCGCGGCGCAGCAGCCGCCAGGACGCATTCAGGATGGACTGCCACCAGTCCTCGGGCGCCTGCTCTGCTCCGCCGTCCGGGGTGATGTGGAGCGCGACGGGCTCGCTCTCCCATCCGAGCACCCGGCCGAGGGTGGAGATCAGCGCAACCTTGGCCCCCGACGTGCCCAGGTCAATGGCGAGAATGTATTTGTCGGTCATGATTGCCTCAAGAAGAATTTACTACAGAACACACGGAGAGCGCGGAGGGAAAGAAGGTGGTTCAAGCTTTTTCTCTGATATCTCCCTGGACTGTCCGACTAGGACAGGCTGTGCTCTCTGTGGTAAACCTCTTCTCTTTCCGGCTCCGGGTCTTTGAGCTGGAGGACGAGCAAGGAGCTGAACGCCAGCAGGGCGGCAGAGAGGAGCAGGGCCGGGGTGAAGGATCCATCCGGGGTTTGCATGGCCTGCATGATGTAGACGAAGACCACCGAAGCCTGGCCGAAGAGCTGGATCAGGCCGTTCGAGGTTCCTTCCGGCGTAGGGCGGGTGATCTCCGCGGCGTACTGCATCCCGATCGGGCTGGAGCTGATCAGGAAGAAGCCCATTCCAAAGGCCGAGAGGTATAGCAGCCAGGCCTGCGTGGCAAAGGTCAGCCCGATCAGGCCGGGAATCGCCAGACTGATTCCAAGAAGCAGATAGCGTTTGCGCTTGTGCTGGCGGTCGGAGAAGGGGGGAATGGCTACCGCACCAAACAGACCGCCGACCAAGAGCAGCGCGCCGAGCGTCCCCGCGTCAGTCGGCGAAAAACCGCGCGGACGGATGATGTTCTCAATCCAGGTGCTGAGCCCGTTGAAGATGCCCATGCCAAAGAAGGAGACTACCAGGTACAGACAGAAGGGACGCACCGTAAAGGCGTGCTTGAGCCCGTCCAGCATCAGGGCGCGCGCCTCCAGCTCAGGGGGACCGGGGGGCGTGGGCGGGGTCTCTCGAGCAAAGGCCAGGAAGAGCACCGCCGAGAGGGCCGCGATGGCGCCATAGGCTAGCTGGACGGTCGGGATGGGCATGGTCGCGACGAGCATGGGGGTGAGAAGCATCCCCAGTGCGGTGCCGATCAGGTTAGAGAGGGTCACCAACCCCACCGCGGTGGCGCGCTCGTCGCTGGCAAACCAGCGCGCCGGCACCTTGGTCCAGGCGTTGAGCAGGAAAGGCTGGGCGACCGCCAGGCCAATGGTGCTGATCAGCGCCAGGGTGTAGCTGGAGCCGGCCAGGCCACGCGCCACGCCAAAGACGCCCATCAACACCGCGCCGATGCTAACCGCCAGGCGGAAGCCGTAGGTATCGATCACCCAGGAGACCGGGATGGAGAGCGGGATGAAGGCGATCATAAAGGACATCGCCAGCAGGCCGATCTGCAGGTCGCCGACGGCGTAGTAGCGCGCGGCCAACCCGGTGATCGGGGCATAGCTGATCCACAGGACCTGGATGGTCAGGTTGATGAACATGAATACAGCCAACACGACCCAACGGTAGCCGTATACGCGGTAGCGCTCAGCAGGCATGGGGAGACTCTCCCGGGTGGCAAGTTTGGTATTCAGATGAACGATCGTGCAAGAGCTATGTTGATTAAACCACAAAAATAAAAGGAACACAAACTTTGGTTTATACCCATGGGAACAAACTTCGATATACGTTATCAAACCCCCAAACTGAAGCTTGGATCACATTGTTTTATTCTTTATTCTTTTCGTCAAAAAGATAATCAAAAACACGAATAACTCAAACGCATAAGCCAGGATTTCAATTGTCACGATCAAAACAAAGAGCAAACCCTGAAATACGCTTCCTCCTACACCCCAATACCACAAGTTTCCATCTTCGGACAAAGCAAACTTATGCACATTTGAACCCTCAATTTGCGGTAGCGAAAACTGATAGATTTGCTTTACCTGGAAAGGGGTTGGGGGAGATAGCGCGCCTTCAGATGTATGGCTGCTCCCAAGAGCTGGGTCAAGCTCGACTTGATAATTTTTATCTTTATTCCAGATCGGCGATTCAAAGGAATCTCCCGGAAAATATTGGAGAGAGTACCTTTCTCCCGAATCTGTAGAAACGAATAATTTCCCTGCGCCGGGGTTATACCCATCTATTTTGAATATATTTTCTGTTGGTTTCCCCAGTAATTTCCAGGGCACAAGGATACCGCTGGACATAATAAAAAAATAAATAAACGTAAATAGAATCAAAAATAGAGGGATAATTAAAAAGATGAATTTCGTACGGGTTTTCATCATTGAATTCCTCCCCTGAACCCACCTTTTATACTACCAATTGTACTCCGGTCGCAAACTGAAGTTTGCGTTACCTGGCTCCTTAGGAAATGTAAAAGAATAAGAACGCAGAATATTGGTGAATCCATTTCTAGGCCCACCACGCCAGACCACTCCAGTCGTGTCATTGCGAGGAACCCCCTCGGTGCTCTTCCGAGGGGGTGACGTGGCAATCTCCGAAATAACCAAGCAAAGCGCTGATCGACCCATGCACTTCCTGGCAAAGTACCCTTTCCTTGGTTGGCCTGGAGATTGCTTCGTCGCAAAGAACGCTCCTCGCAACGACATGAAGCAGATATTGGGGCAAAGAAAATGCGGAATTAATTCTTTACGACCCCTTAGCGTAACTTTTGTGCAAATAACTGGCAAAACGCTTAAAAACGAAAAAACTTGAACTTTACCAATTGAACCCTGTTTGATCCAGCGGCGGCGAATTTTCCGCTAAGCTTATGGTGATCTTCCACAGGAGATGCACCA
>DATKLX010000209.1:0-8217 GCA_035542155.1 Anaerolineaceae bacterium | reverse complement strand
CGCCGCCAGCCGGTCACCGCGTTGAGCCATTGGAACACCGGCAGGCGCAGCAGGTGGTCGCTGGGCATCAGGGTGATCGTTGCCACCCGCACCACCGATCCGCTCTGGATGGCTTTAAGGGTGATGGTGTAGAGAGTATAGTTGGTCAGCTTTGTCAGGACGAAGGCGCGGGTGGCCTGGCCCAGGTTCTGGATCGGTGAAGGCTGGTCGCCCGCGGGGCCGGTGTAGCTGATCTCCCAGGTGATGTTGGTGGGGAAATCTGCGCTGACGGACCACGACAGATAGATCGCCCGGTCGCCGGGGGCGCCGCTCAGGATCAGCCCCAGCGAGGTGGTGCAGGGAAGCCCATCCAGGCGGCGTTTGGCGGGGATGCTGTTCGCATAGCCTGCCACGTCCGGCCCGATCGGGGGCCAGGGGGTCTCTTCGCACCACCATTTCGGTTTCCCACCCAGGTACAGCGAGGCTGGCAGGCTGTGGTTGGCGATCTTCGGATCCCAGATTACCGAGTTGGTTACGTAATCGAAGTTGCCGTGACGCAGCAGCGTCGCCGCAGCATTTGTGTTCGGCGGCCATTCGTTGCCCACCCCCAGCACCCAGATGACGCGCTCGTTCCAATCGTCGTACGGCTGGCCGGGAAGCACCTCGTAGCGGTTTGACTTGCCTGGGGTTCCGAGCACGCTGCCCATCACAGTCATATAGGTGTTATTCTGGGCGATCTCGATGGCGTTGTTGCGGGTCGTGGTGACATCAGCCTGCCAGCCCTTCATCTGCGAGCGGAAGATGGTGTTGTGGCTGGAGGAGCCGTGGATGATGTCCGCCTCGGCCTTGACGCCAATATCCCCTTCCCACAGGTTCATCTTGGGGTGCGGGTTATGGTTGAGGGAGGGGCTGGCGATCAACCACCAGGGGTCATCGAAGAGGATGTTGTAGAAGTAATTGTAGGCCAGTACATTGCCCGACGCGCCGCCGCCGGTCATGATCCCACCACTGTCAATGGTGCTGAGGATGTTGTTCTCGAGCAGGTTGTTGGAGCTGTGCAGGTCGACGAAGATCCCATAGCCATGATCCCGCCCATAGCCGTCGATCCCGGTGTGGACGTAGCAGTCGCGGATCTCGTTCTGGAGGGAGTTGATCACCCACATCGCCCGGCGCTGGATGTTCTGGATCTCGACGTTCTTCACCCAGGAATACTGCGCCCCATCCATCTCGATCATGAACTCGACCTGGGGGGAATCCTGGGTCAGGGTAAGGTCCTCCAGGCCGGCGTGCTGGATCATGGCGCTAGCGTCCACCTGGTAGGCCCACGGCTGCAGCGCGGGGGAATAGGTCCAATGGAGCGGCAGGTTCAGTGTGACCTGGTTTCCGTTGACCGCGGCCACCTCGACCAGTTGGCCCAGGACGCGGTCGCCGTTCTCGTATCCGCAGTAGGTGCATTTGCCCTCCACCCCTACCGGGTTGACCAGAGTGCCGTCGTTGAGCTGGTTGATCAGCAGGATGCTGCCCGGTACGATCCCGGCCGTGTCGGCCAGGGTGATCACCCGCGAATCCTTGTTCGCCTGGAGAACATTGTGGATCTTGCGCAGGCCGGTGATCTCCCAATAGATCTGGCCGCGCATGTCGACCATCGATCTTGAATAATCGCCGGTGTGCTTGAGGATCGTTTTGCCCGGCCCCGCGCCGCGCAGGGTGTCGTAGTCGCCCAGGTTGACCGTGCCGTTGTAGGCATAGGTCCCCGGCGGCAGGTAGACCACCTGCCCGTTGGGGCAGGCGTTCAGCGCATCCTGGATCGCCTGGCGGGCGTCGGTCGCACCGGTCCCGAATTTGGCGCTGTCGATCGTGGCGCAAATGGTGGTCCGGACCGGAATTCCACCCGGGATGCCGGCGTAGCTCCAGTCGATCCGCCGGTCGGCGGGGATGATCTCCGCGCCGGCTGGTCCCGCGGGCGCGGCGGAAGCCTCCAGCGGATCATTGAGGGACAACAACAGAAAGAGCGCTACGGCGAAATGGAAGAGGGGCTGCCCGACTTTCATGCGACTGCTCCGTTCTCGTGCTCATGCACGAAAATCCACCCACTCTATCCATTATAGATCGCGGATTTCCGGATCTGCCCCAACGAAAATGAAAGGGAGTGTACTATTTCTTGGTGGAACAGTGAATTGGAAGTTATTCCGCCGGGCTCCCCAGGTAGTTCACATACCATCTCAGGAAGCTGGCCACATTGTACTCCTTCGTCGGCGAAAGCGGCCCGGGCGAATAAGCCGGCGATTCCACTCCCCGCTGGACGTTGGCGCAGTTTTCCCAATCCTGCTCTGAGGTCAGCTTCCAGAAAGGGAGCAGCTTCTCGAATTGGTAATCCATCCCAGGCCGGGCGCTCGCGTCTACCAGCCAGGTAACGCGGACCCGCGTCTCACGCAGGCCGGCAGGGGTGAGCCGGGTGGTCACCGCGTGGTCGCTGCTGGCGTGGCACCAAAAATTAGGCAGGGTGCGCAGGCGGAGGGTGCCCATGTCAGGGTCGGGGTACTCGCCCATCAGCGGCGCGCCCGGCCAAAGCCCTGGGGGCGCACCATCGGCGCCATCAGCGCAGCGGCAGGCTCGAAATCGGGAGGCTCGTTTGCCAGGCAGACGAAGATCAACCCTTCCAGCTCGCATGCCGCGACCCGCTTCAGGCCCCAGGCCGATTTGTCCAGGTCCTCGGGCATCAGCTCGCCGTCTGGAGCGTAGGTCCACTGGTGGTACGGACAGACGAGCCGCCTGGCGTGGCCGCTGGCCTCGGTCACCACCAGTGAGCCGCGGTGGCGGCAGAGGTTGTGGCTGGCGGCGATCGCGCCCGTTTCGGTCCGCGCGACGATCAGTTCTTCCGCGCCCAGGGAAAACAGGAAATAATCTCCCGGCTCCTGAATCTCGATGCTGTGACCGGCAAACAGCCAGCCTTTGCGCCAGATCCGCTCCAGTTCGGCCCGGTAAACCTGCTCTTCCAGATAGAGCCCGCGGGGCAGGCCGAACCCATCCCGATATTGCGCCAACAGCGCGCTGAGATTCCCATTCATACCAGATCATCCAAAATTTCCTCTGCCAGTCCGAAGGACATCGTCATCCCCAGCCCATTGGTCACCTGAACGAGCGTGGCCCCCGCTTCGGGCGTCGCCACGATCTCGCTCTGTCCATCCAGCCCTGGATAGACCCCGTGCCAGCGCTCCACAATCCGCCGCTCGGGCAGTCTGGCAAACGAATCCAGATAGGCGAGCACCAACTCGCTGGCGCGCTCGCTGTCAAAGGGGTCGAAGGTCATTCCATATTGATGGGTGTCGCCGGTGATGAACTCGCCCAGACCGTTCTGGGCCAGCAGCACGTGGATGCCCCACTCCGTCTGCTCGGGCCAGTCGCGTTTCAGCCGCTTGCGCAGCGCCCCAATCGACGGGCAGCCGCCAAAATTCTCATACCGGGCGATCGTCAGCCCCGAACACAGCGTCGGCCCCAGGCGTCAGCCGGCCTCCGGAGCGGCGAGACGCAGCATCTGCAGCTTGATTCTGCCTGTCGCGGGCAAAATAACGATGTCAGCCATCCCGATCGGGCCGCCGAAGATCGAGATCAAGACCCGCTTTGCGCTGCTCAATGGGCCGTCTCCTGTTCTGCAGGCTGCCCTTCCTGGGTGGGATGGCCGATCTGCGCTGGCAGGCCTGCGGCCCAGGCGCGGATCGCGTCCCAATTGCGCAGGTCGCTGGGCTGCATCTGCTTGAGCGCGGGGACCAGGTTCCAGGGGAAGCGCAGGTGGTTCGGGTCGAATCTCCCGCCGACCACTTCCACCGCGGCCGGTCGCAGCCAGGGGAACTTAGCCAGCTCTTGATCGAGCTGCTGGCGCACTTCCTGCCAGGTTTTTTCTTCCGCGGGCGCAAAGGGACCGCCGGCGAAAATCGCGACCGGCACGCCCCCAGCCAGCGCCTTCTGGAACCGGGAGAGGAAGCGCTGCGCATCTTTGTGCAGGTGAAACATATACAGCGGCGCGCCGAGCACCACGGCGGCATATCCATCCAGCGAGCGCACGTTCCGCGCTGGCAGTAATTCGGCCTCCAGTCCCTGCTCGCGCAGGACCGCCGCGACGAATTCGGCGATCTCCTGGGTAGAGCCATGCGTCGATGCATAAGCGACCAAAACTTTGTGATCCATCGGTTTCCTTTTCCTTTCCTCTCGTTCGGTGATTCAAATCCACTGTAGCCTCATCATACCAATCAACCGGCCACGGCCGCATCTATCCAGGGTTAGATTTCAGGGTAGATTGGCAAAATCGAAAAACCGCGCTAGTATAAGGACTAATCCTAGGATAACAATCGTCTTCCGTTCCTCCATCGAAATGGAAAGCAGTAGCCGATGACCTCTGAAACCAGCACACCTCTTGTCCTCACCAAGCTGCGGGTGCCCCCGGCGCGGCAGCGGGTGGTCCTCCGCGCGCGCCTGCTGGATCACCTGGCCGCCGACAGCGCCGCGGGGCTGATCCTGGTCTGCGCGCCGGCCGGTTATGGAAAAACCACCCTGCTGGCGGATTGGGCCCGGTCGATGCAGAATGCCGGGACCGCGGTGGCCTGGTACACCCTGGACGCCAGCGATGGCGACCCGATCCCCTTTGGCTCCTATCTCATCCACAGCTTCCTCCAGGCTCTCGGCTCGCTCCCGGAGCTGACCCAGATCGCCCGACGCCTGCGGTCTACACCTGAGATGGATCTGCGGCTTGTGATCGCCGCGCTGATCAATATCCTGATCGCGGATGGCCGCAATACCGTTTTGATCCTGGATGACTACCACCTGATCGGCGCTGCGGAAATCCACGCCGCACTGAGCGAGCTGGTCGAGCGCCGGCCGGAAAATCTGCGCATCGCTCTGGGCAGCCGCTCCCGGCCGCCCCTCCCCCTGGCGCGCCTGCGCGCCCGCGGCCAGATGGTCGAGGTGCGCGCGGCCGATCTGCGCTTCAGCAGAGAGGAAACGGCCCGGTTTCTGAGCGAGGTGATGCAGCTCGACCTGCCGCCCCAGGGGATCGCAGCGCTCGAACAGCGCACCGAAGGGTGGGCAGCCGGCCTGCAGTTGGCCGCGCTCTCGTTATCCGGGCATTCGCGCGGAACGGAAGGGCAGGGGCAGGAAGACTTTCTCGGGTCCTTCACCGGCAGTCACCGCTACCTGGCCGAGTATCTGCTGGAAGAGGTGATCGACCGCCAGCCAGAAGAGGTCCAGGCCTTTCTCCTGTACACCTCGGTTCTGGAGCGCTTCTGCGCAGAATTATGTGGGGCCCTCGTAGAGAGCGGAGAACAGAGACCGGAGAACAGTCCTTTGGGTACTGTTCTCCGGTCTCTGTTCTCTTCTCCTCTTTCGATAATCGACTACCTTTCTCGCTCCAATCTCTTCCTGGTCCCCCTCGACGAGGAGGGGCGCTGGTATCGCTACCACCATCTATTCCGCGATTTCCTGCGGGCGCAACTCAAAGGCTCCCAGCCGGGACGGATCCCGCGGCTGCACCGCGCGGCGTGCGAATGGCTGGCCGCGAAAGGGTTCTTCCGCGAGGCCGCCGCCCATGCCTTCCAGGCTCAGGACTGGGATTACGCGGCTGCCTTCGTCGAACAGCACAGCTTCGACCTCATCGTGCACAGCGACATCGCCGCTATCTACGACTGGTGTTCCGCCTTCCCCGAAGCAGTGATACAGCGCCGCCCGATGCTCTGTGTTTTGCAAGCATTCGCGCTGGCCCTTCATTTCCGGCGGGCAAACTGGCCCAGGGTCGAAGCGCGCCTGGGGCAGGCCGAAGCATGGATCGCGTCCGGGAAAAGCGAGCTGCCTGTTTTCGGCCTGACTGAAATTGCGGCTGTGGTGCGAACCTTCCTGGCCATGACGCCGGATCCGGCGGTCGATCCCCAGGAGCTGCTCGCCCTCGCCCGGCGCACGGTCGAGGCATATCCCGAGGGGAATCCCGGCCGGTTCACCGGCCTGCTGATGACCGGCTATGCCCGCCTGGCGCTGCACGAGTCCAGATCCGCCGCCGCGGTCCTCGAGACGGCTCGGCAGATCGCCCTCGGAGGGGGACTGTTCTTCGGAGTGGTCGAATCAACTTTCCACCTGGCCCGCCTGGCGTATGTACAGGGGCAATTGAACCGCTCCGCGGGTCTCTGCCGGCAGGGACAGGCGGATATCGCCGCGCTGCTGGCTCATCCAGAGGATGACCTGCCCGCGCTGGGCTGCCTGGATGTTGCCCTGGGCTGCGTGCTGATAGAGCAGGACCGCCTGGAGGAGGCCGGACAGCGCCTGGGCGGCGGCCTGGAGCAGATGGGCTGGGGGATGAATCCCTATTACTTGTTCGTCGCGTATGTCGCCCTGTTTCGCCTCAACCAGATCCAGGGGCGGACGGTGGAGGCATCGCAATGCCTGGACCGGCTGGAAGAGGCCTGGCCGGACGTCCAGTTCTGTACACGCGGGTTAAGGGCGGTCCACGCCATCCGGCGCAGCCCAAAGGATCCCGGCGCACTGGCGGAGGCGGCCGGCTGGTGCCAGGCATATTCCGCCGACGATCGGGCCATTTTCCCGCCCGGGATGGGCCCAATCGGGGCGGCCGAGGCCTATTACCTGGCCGACCTGGCCTGGGCGGAAGCGCAGATCGCGTTGGGAAATCCACAGGCCGCCCGAGAGCACCTCGAGAAACAGCTCGACCTGGCAGAAACCAACGACCTGAAAACCAGGGTCATCGAACTGGCTCTGCTCGCGGCGAAAGCCAGCCTGGAAGAAGGGGACCCGCCCGCGGCTCGCGATTCGTTGCGCCGCGCGCTGGCCCTGGCCGAACCGGAAGGCTACCTGCGCATCTTCGACCAGGGCCCGCTCCTCGCCCGGCTGATGGGCGAGGACGCCCGTGATGGGATCCACGCGGCGTATATCGAGCGGATCCTGGCAGCCATCGCCGTGGGTGGCGCGGAAGAGCCCGCTCCCACCCAGAGACCGGGTAGCTCGCTGGTCGAGCCGCTCAGCGAGCGCGAGGTGGAGGTGCTTCGCCTCATGGCGCGCGGGCGCAGCAACCAGGCGATCGCGGAAGAGCTGGTCGTCACGGTGGGTACGGTCAAGAGCCACATCAACCACATCCTGCGCAAGCTCGACGCGCAGAACCGGACCGAGGCGGTGGGGAAAGGGAGGAGGTTAGGAATGATCGAGGACAGAGATTGAGGAGGAATGTAAAGCACGCTTGACATTTCGCCATCCTCGTGCTATACTGATGTCAAGCAAGCTTTACAATTCGAGGGTGTATGGAAAACAGATTAGAAGAGCTGCGGGCTGAAAAGGGGTGGACCCAGCAGGAATTGGGAGAGCGGGTGGGCGTATCCCGCCAGACCATCATTTCGCTCGAGCGCGGACGATATAACCCATCTATCCAGTTGGCCTTCCGGCTCGCTCGCCAGTTTGGGATCAAAATCGAAGAGCTATTCATTTGTCACGAAGGGGAGGATGGCAATGCGTAATCAATCCAGTTGGAGGAAGAACATTTTGACCTGGGGGCTGGTCTTTGTAGGGCTTGGGGTGGGCGTGGCTCTGCTCGGGCTGGTCCTGCCGCGACTGGGGATCAGCTTACCCGAAGGGCTTATTCTGGGGGCCAGTGTCATGCTCCTGATTCTGGGATTCGTGAGCCTGCTTCAATATGCCTACGTTCGCGCTAACCCCAGGGCTGGCCAGCAAATGCAGATCAAAGAAAACGACGAACGTCTCCAATGGATCCGGGCCCGGGCAGGCCAACGGGCATATGGGCTGTCCGGTTCTCTGGCCTTTGCCGTTTTGATCTATACCACCTTTGCAGGGGATGTGGGTTTACCGGCATTGTCTGGCAACGCGTTGTTTTTTTCCTTGCTTGCAGTTGTGGTCATCCCCTTCCTCGCCTACATTGGCGCTCTTGTTTACGAGCAAAACCACAGCTAAACCTCAGGAACATTTCACTACCATCCGGCGTACTTCCAATGAATCAGCAAATCATGGTTGTGGAAAAGAGGATTTTCCCATGAAGACAAAGAAAATCATTCTCGGAATCGTCGGACTGGCAGCCGTGATCGTGATCGCTGGGCTGGCCCTCTACCGGCCGGTCATCCGCCCCTGGCAGCAACGCTGGGGCGCTTCCGACGCGGAAGTGCGCATGGCCCTGCCCGGTGACGAAATTGTGGCCGGTCTGGCCTGGCAGGCCACCCGGGCCGTAGACATCCAGGTCCC
>DATKLX010000208.1:0-3844 GCA_035542155.1 Anaerolineaceae bacterium | reverse complement strand
GGGTTTGAGAATACTTGACTTCGGGCAGTTGCAGGAGGACAATAGACATGGCAAGCTCTTTAGTAAGAAGGTTTTGGCGAATCTATCTTACTGCGAGCTTGCTCTTTTTTCAAAACCTACCAGCTTTGGGACAGATACATAGGGAGTCTCCCTACCTCCAGAGGGGGATATCCCGGGTGCCCGGCGGCTCACTGGGACTGCGTTTCCTTTGGTTTCACCAGCACTTTATCCACCCGGCGGCCGTCCATATCCACCACCTCAAATCGAAACCCATCCCACTCGTACACATCCCCCGCCGATGGGATGCGCCCCAGCTCCGTCATGATCATTCCGCCCAGGGTTTCGAAATAGCCCTTCTCCTCGTCGGGGAACTCCTCGACCTTCAGGATGGGTTTCAATTCTTCGAGCCGCACCATCCCTCCGATCAGGTAAGAGCCGTCCTCCCGGCGGACGATTTCCGGCTCTTCCCCGGCCTGGGGCAGCTCCACGTCGCCGACGATGGCCTCCAGGATATCGTTGAGCGTCACCAGCCCGGTGAGCCCGCCAAACTCATCGATGATCAGCGCCATTTCCATGCCGGTTTCTTTCATCCGGTCCAGTACGTCGAGAGCCGTCATCGTCTCGGGAACGTAGAGGGGGTTTTGCAGCACGGCGAGTATCTGCAGGTCCTGCCCGGTCATCGACCGGCGAAACAGATCCTTGACGTGGACGATCCCCAGCACGTTATCCGGCGTGTCCCGGTAAACCGGGAAGCGCGAAAACCCGGATTGGAGGATCGTTTGCAGATTTCCTTCCTGGGTGTCATCGGCGTTGAGAAAAGTGATTTCCGTCCGCGGGGTCATCACCGTGCTGATCCGCCGGTCGCTCAGGCGAAACACCTGGTGGACCATCTCCTGTTCGCTTTCCCGGAAGACCCCCAACTGGGTCCCCTGGCTGATCATGCTCTGCACGTCTTCTTCGGTCACGGCCGGCTCCTGGGATGGTCGCACGCGCAAAAGGCGCAAAACCAGGTCGGTGGAGGAGCTCAAGAACCTGACCAGCGGGGTGCTGATGTTGGACAGATCCCACATGGGCTGCGAAACCCGGACGGCTATGCCTTCCGGGTTGTTCAGCGCCAACCGTTTGGGCACCAGCTCGCCCAGGACCAGAGAGAAATAGGTGATGGTGATGACTACGATCGCCACCGCGACGGCCTGGCTGTACGGCTCCAACCAGGGGGTGCGGGCCAGCTCCTTCGCAAGCGGATCGGCAAGGGTGGCGCCACCAAAGGCGCCGGTCAGAATCCCGATCAAGGTGATGCCGATCTGCACCGTGGAAAAGAGGCGGTTGGGATTGTTTGCCAGCTTCAGGGCGGTCCGGGCGCCGGTGTTGCCGTCTTCGGCCATTTCCTCCAGGCGGTTCTTTCTGGCCGAGACGATCGCCAGCTCGGACATCGATAACTGCCCGTTGAGCAGGATGAGCAGGAGAACGATAACGATTTCGGTCGTAGTGTCATTCATGGCTTCCTCACCTGTCCGGCGGGCGCCGCCGGCTCTCGTGATTTTCCCTCTCTATTGTATGGCATTTTGTCTCTGTCTCCTATCCTCAACGGTCCCTGGCTGCTACCCAGCCCTCATGCCCTACGCCCCCCTGTCCCCCTGGCTCCCACGCTCTGCGTGGGAGCCTCTTCCGAGACGCTCCGCGTCTCGTCCCATCCTCTCGCTCTCCCAGTCTGGCCCGAAAAAAACCGCTGGCGTGTACCCCCTGGTTGATCCCCCAAGGGGTAGCTTGCGCTCTTGTAGGCTGGCCAGGAACAAGCCAGGAGGCATGTCTGGTCCTCATTGAGGTCCGACTGGCGCACGGTAGCCGCCGAATTGGGGCGAAAATCTTATAGATCCGTGGCGCTGGGGTTCATCTCGTTGCTTTGTTGCTTATCTCCCCATTTCTTTTTCTCCGTGCGCTCTGTGATGAAGAGTTTCTTCCGAGTCCAAGATATAATATTGGAAGTTGGATCCACTTTGTGGATGATCGGCCCGAGCCGGAACGGCTCACTTTCTCGAAGGAGGTTTGTCATGCAATCGATCGCGATCTTTGGTTTTGGCCGCATTGGCCGCTCGGCGCTGCGCGCGGCGCTCAAAGAAAACCTGTTCGTGCCAAAAGTCATCGGGGATATCAAGGATCTGGATAACCTGGCCGCCCTGTTTAAAGTCGATACTAACTACGGCATCTGGCCGGAGGACGTGCGCGTCGAGGGCGATAACCTGGTCATCGGCGAGCGCAAGATCCAGTACGTGGACGTCACGAAGGGCCTTCCTGATTGGAACGCGCTGGGGGTCGACCTGGTGGTCGAATGCACCGGCCGGGCAACGACCCGCGCCGCGGCGCAGGATCACATCAATCACGGCGCACAGTATGTGCTGATCAGCGCCGCTCCCAAGACGCTCCAGGACGCCGACGCGGTGCTCTTGCCGGGCATCAACGCCGAGGCATTTGACCCCGGCTCTCACCACATCGTCAGCATGGCGAGCTGCACCACCAACGCGCTGGCCTCGGTGGTCAAGGTGCTGCGCGACAGCTTCGGGATCCAGAACGGCTTCTTCGCCACCGTCCACGCCTACACCAACACCCAGTCGCTTACCGACCAGCCAATGAAAGAACGCCGCGACTCGTGGGCCGCGGCCGAAAACGTCATCCCCTCTTCGTCGGGCGCGGCCAAGGCGCTCAAGTTCATCTGGCCCGACCTGAACGTGACCGGCAAAGCCTACCGCGTACCGGTGCGCACCGGCAGCATCGTCGAGCTGGACGCGAACCTCAACCGCGCCGTCACCGCGGACGAGATCCGCCAGGCGTTTCGGGATGCGGCGGCCAAAGCGCCGTTGAAGGGTGTGATGGAGGTTCTGGAAGGCGAATGGGCTTCCTCGCGCATCGTCGGCGATCCGCATACCTCGATCATCGACCTCCCGCTGGTGCAGGTCCTGGACGGCACCCTGGTTTCCGTCGCCGCCTGGTACGATAACGAGTTCGGCTACTCCTCCCGCCTGTCCGAGATGGCCGGGCGCATGTACGCGGCCGCCCAGCTTCAACCGGGCAAGCCCCAGAAGGCCGCCGCGGATTGAGAACCTGACCCCACGCGGGAAGAACACCAGAGCGAGCAATTCCAATTTCTTCTCTCCCTCCCTCCCCTGAAAAGGGAGGGAGGGTTTGGGTTTTATTCACGATCTTGCCGAACTGGCCCGAAGAATGCAACCCATATCTGGTCTGGTGTTGCGGACGAAAAGAAATCGTATTTTCTGGATCACCGAGTGTAACGGATACCTGCTGTGTTCGTCTTCTACTTTGTAAGCTCAGGATTCAAGGAGAAGGTATCCGATAGGGGAAACGATGAGCACTCAAGATGTGATTGCTGAAATGTGGGGTGTCGTCCGAAACCCGCACGGCGCCCTGACCAGGAAACAAACCATCCAGCAGGTTGGCGATATCTATGCGCGGGGAACAGACCGCATCCTCATCGCGATCCGCGCCTTACCCGACGACAGCCCGATGGTCAGCCACCTCAAAAAAGACCTGGATTGCCTGCGCCACGCGCGGACAAAGATCCTCGAAAAGCTGGAAGGCTGATTTATTTCCGACACCGCTCTGCGGCTGATGATTCCAGGTCCGCCACGCTCAAAAACCCCCCACTTTCCTGGCGGCGGCTCTTCCATCGAAGATCAACTCTTTTCCGTTTGTCAATCCGTCATTTTTGACGGATATGGCTTTCTTAAAGATACTGTTGGCAAACCTGAGAGGGGGTTGTAAGATAAGGTTGGAGGCAGAAATGTGTTTAAAGGTACAACCACCCTGGTCGATGCCACCCGAAACGGAA
>DATKLX010000207.1:0-21454 GCA_035542155.1 Anaerolineaceae bacterium | reverse complement strand
CTGTTTCAGTTGCTCAGCTTGCAACAAGATCAGGTCGATCAATTCCTCTTTGGTCAGCCGTTCCAGCGCTTCACGGTTCATTTGCTGACTATCTTACCAAATTTCGTCGGGTTCCCGCAACCCGGTGAGTAATTACATCCACTCCACTCTCTGTTCTCTCCTCTTTCTCCGTGCCCTCTGTGGTGAAGTTTTTGCTTTACAATTAGATCAATGACCGCTCACCCCCCTTACCGTACCGGATTCGTCACCCTCGTTGGCCGGCCCAACGTCGGCAAATCCACCCTGATGAACGCCTTCATGGGCCAGAAGATCGCCGCCGTATCCCCGCGCCCGCAGACCACCCGCCACCGCCAGCTCGGTATCCTCACCACCCCCCAGGCCCAGATCATCTTCATGGACACTCCCGGGATGCACAAAGCCCATCACAAGCTGGGTGAGTATATGAACGAAGTGGCCAGCGCCACCCTCCCCGATGCAGACGTGGTCGTCTGGTTGGTGGATATCAGCCAGCCGCCCAATGAAGAGGACCAGGCCCTGGCCGGGCGCATCCGCGAGCTCGAGCCTGCCCCGCCGGTGATCCTGGCCATGAACAAGGTCGACCTTGTCCCCGTCGATGAGCTCGGGGCCAACCAGCTTGCCTTCGAGGCCCTCGTCCCCCGGGCCAGCCCCATCCAGCTCTCCGCCCAGACCGGATACCAGTGCGACAGACTGCTCGGCGAGATCATCCAACGCCTTCCGGAAGGCCCCGCCCTCTTCGACGAGGAGCAGATCACCGACCTGTACGAGCGAGAGATCGCCGTCGACCTGATCCGCGAAGCCGCCCTGGTCCACCTCCGCGATGAAGTCCCCTATGCCCTCGCCGTCCGCCTCGACGAATACACCGAGCGCGGCGAGACCGGCGCCTACATCGTCGCCACTCTCTTTGTCGAGCGCGAAACCCAGAAGCCGATCGTCATCGGCCAGGGCGGCGAGATGCTCAAGAAGATCGGGTCCTCCGCGCGCAAAGAGATCGAAGCCATGAGCGGCCGTAAAGTCTTTCTCGATCTGCGCGTCAAAGTCGAGAAGAACTGGCGCAACTCCCCTGACGCGCTGCGCCAGTTTGGCTATACCCGTCCGGAGGAGTAACCCGTGAGCCTCGTTTTATTACACCCGCATCCGCCTTGTATACTTAATTTCGGCGGGCTGCTCCATGCCTTTCGGCCCGCCCACATCCTGCAGTGGTTGCCGGATCATCATCCTCGTCGTCTGATTTGTAAGTTCCACCGCCCCCATGATTTGAGGAGAGTCTGGCCATGAACGTAGTCCTCATTCATTATGCCGCGCCCCCGGTCGTCGGAGGGGTTGAATCGGTGCTTGCCCGCCAGGCGGAGCTGATCACCCGCGCCGGCCATTCCGTGCGCATCCTGGCCGGGCGCGGCCAGACCTGGGACCCCGCGATCCCCGTGGAGGTGGATCCCTGGATCGACTCGCGCCAGCCGGAAATCCTCGCGCTGAAATCCAGCCTCGACAAGGGTCTGGTGCCTCCTGAGTTCGAAGCCGTTTCCTCCCGGCTTCGGGCCTCCCTGGCTGCGTCTCTGGCGGATGCGGACGTCCTCATCGCGCATAATGTCGCCTCGCTGCACAAGAACCTGGCGCTCACCGCCGCCTTGTACCAGATCTCCCAGGAACCCGGTTCTCCGCTGTTGATCCTCTGGCACCACGACCTGGCCTGGATCACCCCCCGCTACCGGCCCGACCTCCATCCCGGCTTCCCCTGGGACCTGCTCCGCACCCCCTGGCCCGGCGCCCGCCAGGTGGTTGTGTCCGAGCCGCGCCGCGAAGAGCTCTCCCACCTGTTCCAGATACCACCCACCCAGATCTTAGTCATCCCGTCGGGTCTGGACCCTGCTGAATTCTTCGGCCTGAGCCCCTCCACCCGTGAGCTGGTCGATCTCCTGGGACTGGCCGATGCTTGCCCCCTGCTCCTCACCCCCGTCCGCCTGACCCCGCGCAAGAACCTGGAGCTGGCCCTCTCCGTATTGAAGGAGCTCCACCAGATCTTGCCCGGCGCTCAGTTGGTAATTACCGGTCCACCGGGGGCGCACAACCCTGCCAACGTCGCCTACCTGCACAACCTTCAAAATCTGCGCGCCGATCTCGGTCTGGAGGGCGCGGCCCATCTTCTCGCCGAGCTGCGACCCGATGGCCTGACCGACGTCGAGGTCGCCGAGTTCTATCGACTGGCCGACGCCCTTCTCCTCACCAGCCGCGAAGAGGGATTTGGCATTCCCATCCTCGAGGCTGGCCTCGGCCGCCTGCCCATCTTCTGCACAGATCTTCCCCCGCTGCGCGATCTCGCTGGTGGATGGGCCAGCTATTTTTCCCCGGATGATCCCCCTGCCCACG
Source organism: Anaerolineaceae bacterium (assembly GCA_035542155.1). GTDB lineage: Bacteria > Chloroflexota > Anaerolineae > Anaerolineales > Anaerolineaceae > DATKLX01. Next base: position 19,069 of record DATKLX010000207.1, on the reverse strand, counting down.
TTGCCCGGGTGATCGCAGGCGGGCTGGCCCGCGACCCACAGTACCAGCTCCGTTCCCGCGTCCTATCCGAATTCACCTGGGAGGCAATCTACTATAACAGGATTGCTCCCCTGTTGGAGGCCAGATGAATACCAGCCAACGTCCATTTGTGCCTTTCCCTCATATTGCGATCCCGGTCCTCGAAGAAGGCGAGCCTACCTCCGCCATTCGCCTGGCCTGTGCTCTGGGGGGCCAGGTAACCTTCGTTGGCCTGGTGTGCATCGAAACGCCGGAGGCGATCTCCGCCGGGACGCAGGCCGCCCGCCGCCTGCGCAAGAAAATGGACGACCTGCGCGGCGAGATGGGTCTCAATGGGCCCAACCGCGTCCGCGTTTCACACACCCCCTGGGATGATCTCCAGGCGGCCCTCGCCGAAGATCCGCCGGACCTGCTCATCCTGGAAGACCCCGGGCATTTCGAATGCCTGGGCATCACGCCCTCCATGGCGCTCGTGGATCCGGTGTGTAACACGGTATTGATCCACGGCGTTTGGCCAGAGCAGCACCAACGGGTGCTGGTTCCCCTGCGCGGCGGCCCCAATGCCGATATGGCCCTCCGCCTGGGCCTGGCCCTCTCTAGCAGCGAGCTGAGGGTCATCCACCTCTCTCCTCCCGGATCCCAGCCCGCGGCGGAAGCCCCCTTCCGCGGCCTGGAGCGCGTTTTGCCCCGGCTGCGCGGGGTGAAATACGAGGGACTGTCATCGATCAATCCGGCCCAGGAAATCCTGGATCAGGCCAACCGGGCGGATTTGCTCGTCCTGGGCGCCTCTGCGCGGCCGGTCAAAGAAGGCGGCGCGATCGGCCCCGTGCTGCAAAATATCCTTCAGAAGGCGCCCTGTCCGGTTGCGGTGGTCAGCAACCGCCAGCCCCGCCCCAGCCAGTGGACCGGCCCGGAAGGTGAGCGCGCCGGATCGCGGGCCATCTCTCTGCTGGTGGACAAGTGGTTCGCCGAGAACACCTATCACGCCGATGAGTTCGACCACCTGGAGCGCTTGGTGCAGCTCAAAGAACAGCAGAAGGTGACCATCAGCCTGGCCCTGCCGGCCCTCGACGAAGAGGAGACGGTCGGCGAGGTGATCAGCACCATCCAGGACACCCTGATCCGCCAATACCCGCTCCTCGACGAAATGATCCTCATCGACTCGAATTCCTCCGACCGGACCCGCGAGATCGCCTCCAAACTGGAGGTTCCTGTCTACATTCATCAGGAGCTGCTCCCCGCCCATGGGTCTCGAGCCGGAAAAGGCGAGGCTTTGTGGAAAAGCCTCTACGTTACCCACGGCGATATCATCCTGTGGATCGACACCGACATCGTCAACATCCACCCGCGTTTTGTCTACGGCGTACTCGGCCCGCTGCTCCTCAACCCTCACCTGCAGTTCGTAAAGGGCTTCTACCAGCGCCCGCTGCGCTCAGGCGAAAAGACCCAGGCCACCGGCGGCGGGCGCGTCACCGAGCTGATTGCCCGCCCGCTCCTCAACCTCTTCTATCCTGAGCTCTCCGGGGTGATCCAGCCGCTTTCCGGGGAGTACGGCGGTCGGCGCGCCGCCCTCGAACAGATGCCCTTCTTCTCCGGCTATGGGGTCGAGACCGGCCTGCTGATCGACGTCTTCGAAAAATACGGGCTGTCAGCTATCGCCCAGGTGGACCTGCTCGAGCGCGTCCATCACAACCAGTCGCTGGAGGCGCTCAGTAAGATGTCATTCGTCATCCTCCAGGCCTTCATCCGCAAGCTGGAAAGGCGCTATAATGTCTCCGTCCTGGAAGAGGTCAACAAGTCTATGAAGTTGATCCACTACGAAGACGGGAATTACTACCTCCAGATTCAGGAGGTCGTCGAGCGGGAAAGGCCGCCGATGCTGGAAATTCCCGAATACGTCCAGCGGCAAACCTCAAAGCAGAAGGATTCGATTGTTGGAGGAACCTAAGATTACTTCCGATCTCTGGCTGGTCCGCCATGGGATCACAGATTGGAACGTCGAGGGCCGCTACCAGGGCCAGTCAGATACGCCCCTCAACGAGACCGGCCTGGCCCAGGCTCAAGCGCTGGCCCAGGAGTTGCAGGCCGAACAGGCCGCCGGAAAAACTTTTAGCGCGATTTACAGCAGCGACCTGCGCCGCGCCAGTGCGACTGCCCAAATCCTTGCCGATGCGCTGGGGTTGACCGTGCGCCTCGACCCGCGCCTGCGCGAGATCAACCAGGGCGAATGGGAGGGCAAAGAATACCGCACGATTGTTGCCCAGTACCGGGAGCTGCTCTCCGTGCGCGCTCAGGATGCCCTCGCTTATCGCGCGCCCGGGGGTGAATCCACCCTCGAGGTAGCGGAAAGGGTGCGCGCCGCCGCGGATGATATCGCTGCGGCTCACCCCGCGGAGATCGTCCTGGTGGTCTCGCACGGGGTCGCCCTGGCCTGCCTGATCGCCCAGGCAACCGGCAAGGGTCTGCAGAACGTTTATTCCATGCTTCCGAACAACACTCACCCTGTGCAGATCCAGTGGCCGGTGCCCCTACCCAACCCGGCCGAAGGAGCCGATGGGCGCTGATCCATCGCCTGAGTTTAGAGAGCATCTCGTTTTCCTGTATGGTCCCGAGGAAGGCCAGCGAACTCTTGCCAGGCTCGATGCGCGCCTGGCAAGGGTCCCGCCGCTGCCGGAGCCCATTTCTCCCCTCGACCAGCGCGATGCTATCCTCATCACCTATGGGGACCAGTTCCAGCAGCCGGGTGAGGCCCCCCTGCGCACGTTGGCCCGTTTCACGGAGCGCTTTCTGCGCGGGACGGTGAGCGGGCTGCACATCCTGCCCTTTTTTCCCTACAGCTCCGACGACGGTTTCTCGGTGATCGATTATCGCCAGGTCGACCCGGCGCTGGGCTCCTGGGAGGAAATCCACAACCTCGGCCGCGGCCTTCGCCTGATGTTCGACGCCGTGATCAACCACATTTCGCAGCGCAGCGCCTGGTTCCAGGCCTTTCTCCGCGACGATCCGCGCTGCCGGGACTACTTCATCGCCCTCCCGCCCGATGACCATACCCGCGAGTTGCTCGCGCGCGTCTTCCGCCCCCGCGCCCTGCCGCTGCTCACCCCTTTCCAGACCGCCGCCGGTGAGAAATGGGTCTGGACCACCTTCTCTGCCGACCAGATTGACCTGAACTACGCCGATCCTGACGTGCTGCTGGAAATCGTGGATATCCTCCTCGAGTACGTCTCTCACGGCGCCCGTCTGATCCGCCTGGATGCGATCGCGTTCCTCTGGAAAGAGCTTGGCACGCGCTGCCTGCATCTCCCCCAAACCCACCGCGTCGTCCGGCTCTTCCGCTCTATCCTCGATTGGGCTGCCCCAGGGGTGCAGATCATCACCGAGACCAATGTCCCTCACCGCGACAATATCTCCTATTTTGGCAACGGCCGGGACGAGGCCCAGATGGTCTATAACTTCGCCCTGCCGCCGCTGGTGCTGCACACCTTCCAGACCGGCAGCGCCCGGGCGCTTTCCGAGTGGGCCGCGGGACTTCAGGCCAGCCTGCCCTCGAACCAGGTGACCTTTTTCAACTTCCTCGCCTCGCACGACGGGGTAGGGGTGGGGCCAGTGCGCGATATCCTCTCCGCGACGGAAGTTCAAGCCCTGGTCGACCAGGCGCTGCGCCGCGGTGGGCTGGTTTCCTCGCGGACCACCCCCGATGGCGGCCAGGTCCCGTACGAGCTCAATATCAGCTATTTTGACGCGATCTCGGACCCCAACGCGGATGAGCCCGGCGGGCTCCAGGTTCGTCGCTTCCTGGCCTCCCAATCGATCCTGCTGGCTCTGCTGGGAGTACCGGGGATCTACATCCATTCCCTGCTTGGATCGCGCAACTGGTCGGCCGGCGTCCAGCAGACCGGCCGCGCCCGCACGATCAACCGCGAAAAGTTCTCCTATCCCGACCTGCTTGGGGAGCTGGAGCAGCCCGGCTCGCGCCGTTCTCAGGTTCTGCAAGGGATGCGCGCCATGCTCGCCGCCCGCGCCGCCTCACCAGCCTTCGATCCCTTCGGCGTCCAGCGCGTGCTCCACTGCGGCGACTCCGTCTTCACCCTCCTCCGCGCTTCCCCGGACGGTCAGCGCCAGTCCCTCTGCCTGACCAACGTCACGAACGAGCGCCAGCAAATCCACCCCTCCCTCCCAGGAAGCTGGCGTAGTCTCCTCAAAAACCAGAGGTTCGAGCTGGAAAATTCGGCAGTCATCGACCTTGAGCCCTATGAGGTCCTCTGGCTGGAAAAGTAACGGCTAATTTCGGTTCGCGTTTCCCGTTTTTCCCCTCCATGCTCTCTGTGGCAAATTCTTCGTACTATAATTAGACCATGCTTACCCAAATTGACTCCCCCTTTCTCACCTGCCTCAAAAACCGCATCGACCTGACCCATATCCCCTTCAGCGAGCGCGGATCGCGGCTGCTGGTCATGCAGCACGAGAATACGCTCCTCATCCGCCTGGCCGAGCGCTGGTTCAAGGCCGACCCGCGCCTTTCGGCCTACCGCAACCGCCCACCCATCGTCGAAAACTTGCAACTGACCAACGGCGCCGGGAAGCCGCTCGAGTTTAACCTGGAGAGCTTTCCCCACCGCCTCGACTTCCACACTTCGCTTGGCCTGTTCTCATTGACTTTTGTCGATACAGAGACCCTGATGCTGGCCCTCCCGGGACCGGCCTGCGGGATTTCTTTTATTGCCCATGTCGATTCCGGGCAAACCGACCGGCGCGGCGGCGTCCTCCATGTGGTTGGCGACATTCGCCGCAATATCGCCTATACCTCGAACCGCGCCTTTCGCAAGAACCAGATCACTCCCTGGGGAGATGGTACCATGCAGGTCCGCATGAGCTTCCAGGCTGGAGCGCCCACCGGATTGCTGCTCAACCTGACCCCACGCCTCGGGTTCAACCGCTACGTCCCTCCCCTGGAAGAGACCTTCGAAGACGCCGCTCGGCGTTGGCACGCCTGGTTTGCCGCTGTCCCAACCGTCGATCCCGCATACGGTGACCAGTATTATTACGCCTGGTGGATCATGCGCGCCGGCCTGATCTCGACCCGGTTCTACACGACCCGCGAAGCCATGACCCCCTCCAAGATCCACTACGTCGGCGTCTGGCAGTGGGATGCTTATTTCCACGCCCTGGCCTACCGCCACATCGACCCGCGCCTGGCCCGCGACCAGATCCGCATCGTCCTGGACCACCAGCGCCCAGATGGGATGATCCCTGACGCGGTCCACGATGAGGGCACCATCACCCACCTCCCCTTCCCGGTCGACGCGGATGTGACCAAACCGCCTCTCCTGGCCTGGGCCGCCTGGAAGCTCTATGAGAACGACCACGACCGCGAATTCCTGGATGAAATCTACGAGCCGGTGGTGCGCTGGAACCGCTGGTGGTTCGAGCAAAGCGACGTGACCGGCGACGGGTTGTGCGAATATACCCACCCTTTCTCTTCCGGTCTGGATGACAGCCCACTCTGGGACGGCGGGATGCCGGTCACTGCGCCAGACCTGAACAGCTATCTCTACCTCCAGATGGAATGCCTCAGCCAGATCGCCGGTGTACTGGGGCTGGACCGCGACCGTCGCGAATGGCGCCGCCAGGCTGGAGCGCTCCTGGAGCGGATGATGGCCCGCATGTGGGATCCCGAGGCAGGCGTCTTCTGGCCGCTGCGTGATGGAGAGCCGGTGCGAATCCTTACTCCCTTCAGCCTGCTCCCCCTGATCACCGGCGCGCTAGAACGGAGTGTCTCGGACCGCCTCGTCGCTCACCTGACCAACCCGCGGACCTTCTGGACCCGCTACCCGGTTCCCACCGTTGCCCCGAGCGATCCACATTACGATCCCTGGCAGATGTGGCGCGGACCGACCTGGGTCAACATTAACTATTTGCTGATCGAGGGCCTGCGGCGCTCGGGATACCCTCAAATCGCCCGCGACCTGCGCCGGCGCACCCTGGAGATGACCCTCAATCATCCCGATATCTTCGAATATTACAACCCCGAAAACGGCGAGGCCTGTACTCGCGCCGCCACGATCTTCGGCTGGTCCGCTGCTCTCTTCATTGAAATGGTACTGGAGGAATCGCAACAATGACCACCTGCATCGACCTCAGCCACACCATTGAAGACGGCCTGGTCACCTACAAGGGCCTCCCCGCCCCCATCATCTGCGACTACCTGAGCCGTGAAAAGTCCCGGGAAAACTATGAACCCGGCACCGAATTCCAGATCGGCAAGATCGAGATGGTCGCCAACACCGGCACCTACGTCGACTGTCCCTTTCACCGCTACGCGGAGGGTAAAGATCTCTCCCAGGTTGGGGTTGAAGCCTTCGCCGACCTGGAGGGGCTCGTCGTCCACGCCGATGATCGCCCGGGCCTGGCGGTCGACGTATCCTTTTTCTTAGACCAACCGGTCCGCGGCCGGGCGGTGCTGGTCCACACCGGCTGGGAAGTCCACTGGAACACGCCTGGTTACTATCAGGACCACCCCTTCCTGACCGCCGAGGCCGCCCTTTACCTGCGCGATCAGGGCGTTCGGCTGGTGGGCATCGACTCAATGAACATCGACGACACGCGCGGGCGCTCCAGGCCGGTCCATTCCACCCTACTGGCCGCCGAGATCCTCATCGTGGAGCACCTCTGCAACCTGGGCCAGCTTCCTATCGAAGGGTTCACTTTCAGCGCGGTTCCCCCAAAAATTAAAGGCATGGGCACCTTCCCCGTCCGCGCCATGGCCAGGCTGGCCCCGTCCAAACCGTAGAGGTCGCGCTGCGACCGAAGGGAGGATCGACCCGGTCCAGTCAGCGATTATATTAGCGTATACTAAATTTTACGCCTTCCAGCTTGAATTCAGAGTTTTCCCCCTCTATAATGAAAGCAGCATTCAAGGAATCACCGCGGGGGTATCATGAATGTAGGGTTGGCCCCGGCTTGCCGACCATATAGATAGTCAATCAGGCCGTTGGTTCATTCCTCCCAAGGTGATCCTCGAAGAGTGCCCAATCCCACGCCGGGGATTGATGGGCTTTATTGGGAACGTCAGAAAGTGGATTGGCGTTGTTTTTTGGGAGGAGGAGAAGATGGATATTATTGTGTTTCTCGCTGTTGCTCTAGTGGGGCTGATCTTCGGACTGATGAGCATGGTGTCAATCAGCGCGCGCAAAAAATAAATCGATCTGAAAACCATATTCACCCCACGCCAAACCCCGGTCCCCCCGGGGTTTTCTGTTGGACTATGACATTTGTACCCTGAATTATAGGACAACATACCATACGGAACCTTTGCAATCCTTGATACACTAAGAAAATCGCCGCTCGTCGATCACCTTACTTCTTTTTTCTCATACGGGTGTGGGTTTCGACCGGCGCAGCAGACCACGATGAGCACACCTGATTTGATCTTCCTCCACGCTCCCAGCGTCTACGATTTTCGCCGGGAAGCAATCCTCTACGGCCCGGTCAGCGACCTGGTCCCCTCGACTCCCGTCTTTGAGATGTACCCGATCGGCTTTACCACTATGGCCGAATACCTCGAGCGCCATGGCCTCCAGACTCGTATCGTCAACCTGGCAGTGCGCATGCTTGAGGATCCCAGATTTGACGTCGAGCGCCACATCAGCCACCTGAACGCCGCCGCATTCGGCATCGACCTGCACTGGCTTCCCCATGCCCACGGCTCGATCGAGGTCGCCAAAATCGTCAAGCGCTTCCACCCGGACTGCCCGGTGATCTTCGGCGGCTTCTCCTCCACCTATTTTCACGCCGAGCTGATCCGCTACCCCGCGGTCGATTTCGTCATGCGCGGCGATTCGACCGAAATTCCAATGCTGGCTCTGGTCCAGTACATCCGCTCCGGCGGGTCGGCTCACCCACAGCCCAATTCGGTCGAGGCCGGTTTGCTGGCCTCCATCCCCAACCTGGTCTGGAAGGATGCAGATGGGAATACGATCGTCAACCCGATCACCTACAGCCCGGAAAATCTGGACGGTATCCTTCTGGACTATAGCCACGTCCTCAAAGCCGTGGTCCGCCACCGCGATCTGGCCAATTACATCCCCTTCCGCAACTGGATGCGCTACCCGATCACCGCCGCGCTTTCGGTGCGCGGCTGCCGCTACAACTGCGTCACCTGCGGCGGCGGAGCCTGCGCGTACCGCAACCTGCACAACCGCCGCAACCCGGCCTTTCGCAATCCGGAAGACCTGGCTCGCGATATCCGCCGCATCGGCGAGTTTAGCCGCGGCCCGGTTTTCGTCCTCGGCGACATCCGCCAGGCGGGGGATGAGTATGCGGATCGCTTCCTGACCGCCATTTCCGGTTACAAAAAACCGGTCTTTATCGAGCTGTTCGATGCCCCTCCAACCGGTTTTTTCAAAAAAGTAGCCCGCGCCTTGCCGAACTTTACCGTGGAAATTTCCATGGAATCGCACGACGAAGCCGTGCGCCGCGCATTTGGCCGGCCCTACACCAACCAAGCTGCCGAGCGCGCCATCGACGAGGCCCTCGACGCGGGCTGCCAGCGCCTGGACCTGTTCTTCATGGTCGGCCTCAAGGAGCAGACCTACCAATCGGTGATGGGCACGGTCGAATACTCCCGCCGGCTGCTTCGCAAGTACGCGGCGGCCGGAGATAAGCGATTAATCCCCTTCATCTCCCCCCTCGCCCCCTTCCTCGACCCGGGCAGTCGCGCTTTTGAAGAGCCCGAAAAACACGGCTACCGCCTCTTCTGCCGCACCCTGGAGGAGCACCGCCAGGCCCTCCTCGCCCCAAGCTGGAAATACGTTCTGAACTACGAAACCCGCTGGTTGAGCCGCGATGACATCGTCTCCGCCACCTACGAATCCGGTCGCCAGTTGAATCTGCTCAAGGGGGAATACGGGATCATCGACGCTGGCTTATGCAACCAAACCGACCGGCGCATCGCCCAGGCCATCAGCCTGATCTCCGAGATCGACGAGGTCATGTCGATCCCCGACGCCGCCGCCAGGCAGACCCGCATCCTGGAGCTGAAGCACCGCGTGGACAACTCCAACCTCAGTACGGTGTGCGACAAAGGTGAGCTCGAGATCTCATTCAGAGGACCGCGGATCAATTTCATCCAGGCCGCCGGCCTGGTCGCGCAAGGCTGGTGGCACGACCTCGCCCGCCACATCCAGCGGAGAGAGAGCGGCGTTTAGACTCAAATCTGGCTTGATCATACTGGCTCGGAGATTCACTACCCATAAAAAATACATTACATTTCTGTAGGGAGTGCAAGCTGGCCCCCTTATTTTTACTTTGCAACTGCCTTTCAAATGGCGCGCATGCCTTGCGACCACCATTAATTAGGCTATGATTAGTATTGATGCGCACCTCCGATGCTCCCTTCCTCGCAGACTGGTTCGCTATTTCCCTGCGGTGGCTCTCTCTCCTCGGCCTGACCCTGTCCCTCAGCCTGGCGGGACAGTTCACCCTCGAAACAGGCTGCGTTCTCCTCATCTCCACAATCTGGAACGTCTTTGTATCCATTCTGGCCATCCTGAACAAACGCCTGCCTGCCCATCGCGCTATCAACGTTTCCATCGATCTGGCGGTTGCCGCGGGGATTTTCTGGTTCGGCGGCGGGCTCCGCGGACCGGTTGCCTGGTCCGGGCTGTTCGTGCTCTTACCCGCCGGGATCTACTACGAATTGAAGGGGTGCCTGGTCGTCGCCTTCTTACTTTCCGGCATCCAGATCGCCATGATGCCGTGGGCGTCTCCTCTGAATGGGAGCTATCTGCCCTTCCTCTGGACCTTCGGCTTTAACCTGGCCGCGGGGGTGATCATCGGCCTGCTCAGCCGCGAGTTGATCCGCAGGCTGCGCAGCCGGCGCAACAACCTGATTTTGCAGCGCCAGGAAGGCGAGCGCATCAGCCAAAAGATGGAACGCGAGCGCCAGCGAGCCATCTATGAACTCACCGCCACCCTCAGCGCCACATTGAACTACCAGGTCGTTCTCGATTCGGCCCTCGACCTGAGCGTCAAGGCGCTCAACGACCAGAGCAACTGCGCGGACAAAATGATTTCCGCGGTGCTTTTGTTCAACGGCGATTTCCTGGAGATCGGCTCGTCGCGGCGGCTCACCCCGGCGGACCAGCGAGTGCGCCTGCCAGGCATTGCAGGAGTCACAGCCCAGGCGCTTCAGAGCGGTTCGCCGGTCCAGATCGCCTCACCCGCCGAAGATTCCGAGCTGTGCCGGCTCATCGCCTTACGCGCCTGCCAATCGGCCCTGGCTCTGCCCCTGCGTAGCGGGATCAACGCTTATGGCCTGCTGGTGTTTGCCCATCCCGACCCGGATTACTTCATCCCCCCGCGCTGCGAAGTCCTCGAGATGATCAGCCACCAGGCGGTTGTCGCTATTAAAAATGCCCGCCTCTACCAGGATCTGGAACAGGAAAAAAAGCGCATCGTCGAGGCCCAGGAAGAAGCCAGCAAAAAACTGGCCCGCGACCTGCACGATGGGCCTACTCAATCGGTTTCCTCGTTGGCGATGCGGGCGAGCTATGCCCGCAAGATGCTCGACCGGGATCCCAGGGTAACCGCTGACGAGCTCTTTCGCATGGAAGAGCTGGCCCGCCGCACGACTCAGGAAATCCGCCACATGCTCTTCACCCTGCGCCCCCTCGTGCTCGAATCGGAGGGCCTGCTGGCCGGGTTGAACGCCATCGCGGAAAAAATGAAAGAAACGTACGATCAGAACGTGGTCATCGATGCGGACCCCAAATTGATCTCAGAGCTGGAAATCAACAAGCAAACGGTCATCTTCTACCTGGTGGAAGAAGCGGTCACGAATGCCCGCAAGCATGCCAGAGCATCGCGCATCGGTGTGTATTTGAAAAATCTTCCCCAGGAAGAAGGCATTGCCTTATTAGAGATCCAGGATGATGGCGTTGGGTTCGACATAGCCGCGGTCAACGGCTCCTACGAGCACCGTGGAAGCCTGGGAATGGTGAATCTACGCGAACGCACCGAGCTGGTCAACGGGTTGTTGAACATCAAATCCGCCCCCGGAAAAGGGACCCGCGTCCAGGTTTATATCCCCCTGACCGGGCAAGCCGCCGACCGCCTTCATCACGGGCATTAAAGCTGTATCGTTTATTCGTAGGAGACCACCATGCCTGATGCCGCCGGTATCTATTATTCGGTACATGAAGAGGGGAGCCTCGAAAAACCACCGCTCGTCCTCATTCACGGCGCTGGAGCAAGCCACCAGATCTGGCCGGCCGAACTGCGTGATTTGCCCGGGTTCCGTGTCTTCGCGCTCGATCTTCCCGGGCACGGGAAATCCGCCGGGACGGGGGGACATTCCATCTTCATCTACGCCGACTGCCTCGTTAAATTTCTGGATACGCTTCACCTGCGCAAAGCTGTTTTCGTCGGCCACTCCATGGGCAGCGCGATTGCTCTCGCCCTGGCCCTGGAACACCGCTCGCGAGTCGTGGCGCTTGGTCTGATCGGGACCGGCGCTGTGCTCGATGTGCCCGGCGACCTGCTCGATTTCAGCGCCAATCCAGCCACTCTTCCTATCGCTGTGGAAAGCCTCATCCAGCGCAGTTTTGGCCCGCGCGCCCCGGCTCCTCTGATCGAAGATACCATCCAGTGCATGCTGGAGACGCGGCCCGGCGTGCTGAACGGCGATCTGAAAGCCTGCACGTTTTTCGATATCCGCAAACAGCTAGATCGCATCCGCCTTCCCATCATATTGTTTTGCGGCAGCGAAGACCGTCTCACGCCTCCCCCGTACGCCCACCTGCTCGAGTCGTGTATTTCCGCGGCCTGCCTGCGTCTCTACTACGGCGCCGGGCACATGTTGTTCCTCGAGCGGCCCCAGGCTCTCGCCGCGGATTTGGTAGAGTTTCTCAACAGCATCCCTGAGCAGGTCAAGAAGAAACAAGGCCGCCTGAAAACTATTCCATCCTAATAACCTCTTCCATATCCCTTTTTTGTTTGCAAATGACTCGAAGTCCTGTCTTTGCGAGCAGGGTCGGTAAAGTGTTTATCCAGTTTAAACGACCTCACCATCCGCCCCAACGTGGCCTTCTCCAGGCTGACCAAGTAAGGCTCTGATCAACCCTTATATATACAGGCAAAACGTCCCCTGCTTGGTCAGATTGGAGATGGCTTCGTCTAATTCCACCAAGAAGGCAAGCAATTTCTTCATGTTTCCCTAACTTTTGAACTCAGAAATAATCTAATAACATGATCTCTTCACCCCAACGAAATTCCGAACATTTCGCGCAGGACCGGCCTTGCGGCGATCACGGCCAGCGCGCGGTGGCTGCGCCGGTTCTTCTCCTCCATCGGCAGTTCAGCCATCGTTTTCCCCAGCTCCGGGATGAGAAAAATCGGATCGTAGCCAAAGCCTCCCGTCCCCCGTTCTTCCGGGATGATCTCCCCCGGGCAGTTGCCCTCCGAAAAGCGCAGGTCGCCATCCGGTGTGCTGATCGCCACCGTGCAATGAAAATGAGCTGTCCAGGGCCGCGGCCGGCCCTGCAGGCGCTCCAGCAAATAGCGCCGCCGGTCGGCGTCCGTCGCCCCCTCCCGAGCTGCAAATCTGGCTGAAAATAAGCCCGGTTTTCCGTCCAGCGCATCCACCTCCAGGCCCGAATCGTCCGCCAGGCAGACCAGTCCGCTGGCCTCGGAAAAAGCCCTGGCCTTGATGGCCGCGTTTTCCACATACGTTGCGCCATCCTCGACCACCTTCAGGCTCATGCCCAGGTCGGCCGGGGTTTTCAATTCGATGGGCAGGTCTTTCAATAGGGCCTGGATTTCGATCCACTTTCCACGATTTTCGCTGGCCAACAATAGAACAGGCATGAATTGTGCATCCTTGGTGTGGGTATGAGAGATTGATTAATATTTGTCAGAAAAATCAAAAAAACTTGACAACGATTCCTCATTATGCTATACTACCTTCATATATAATTTTAACAGAGTGTTGTAGTATTGTGACCGAGAATCGTCACCCAATGCGGCTAAACGTCGGCTTTTTAATTAATTCGCCGATCGGAACAAGTCGCGATTTTCATTTCGAATTCCCTCGCATCCATCTACAGCCAGATTTGGATCTGAATGATTTGATCGGCGTAGCCAGGATAGGGAGGACACCACAGGGTCTCCTGGTGCAGGGAAAGTTTCAAGCCAGGTTTGAGGCAGAATGTGTACGTTGTTTACGAGAGTTCGAACAACCCCTTGATTCAGAGTTTAGTGAGTTGTATGCCTTTAACCGTAGGTCCGTGTCAGAATCGGGACTCATCGTCCCGGAAGATGGAAAGATTGACCTGGAACCGTTAATTCGGGAATATTTGGTGATTGAGATTCCCATCAGTCCCCTTTGCAAAATCGATTGCAAAGGGTTGTGTTCTATTTGTGGCGCTGATTTGAACGAAATGACCTGTGAACACCAATTGCACAACTCTGATGCGACAATAACCTCATAAATTATTGGTATCGAAGCGATTGGTTGCATGGAGAATTCTCCGATCTGGGGTCTATTGATAGCAGAGTCTGTGTAGGTCTGAGGGGGAAGCAGACCAAAGAGCATAACAAACCGGTGTAGGTCATTGGAGGAGGGTTGTACGTGACATATCCGGGTAGGCGCAGGCAAAACACTGAAATCCTGAGCATGCTGCTGGAAAAAGCAGACGTACAGGGATACCTCACCACGGAAGATTTAATGGAGTTTTATCCCAACGGTGAGGAAGACGCCGAACACTTGAGCGCGATTGTTCTGGCATTACGTCGCCGTGGGGTAGACATCCTTGACCGGGAGAGCGAGTTCGAGCTTGGCGAAGAAGAGAGCCTTCCGCAGAGCGATTTCGACCCCTACGTCGATTTGGAGCGCATATCCACCGACGATACCGTCGGTTTATATCTGAAAGAGATGTCCCGTGTCCCCCTCCTGACCACCGAAGAGGAGCTGGACATCGCCCGGCGGATTGAAACAGGCCGCCAGTCGAAGAAAGAGCTGGCCCAACAGAATTCCCGCCTGAGCGGGCAAAAACGGCAGGAGCTGGATGCATTGGCCCAGGATGGGCTGCTGGCCCGCGAGCACCTGATTAAGGCCAACACCCGCCTGGTGGTCAGCATCGCCAAAAAATATATCGGCCGCGGCGTCCCCTTTCTCGACCTGATCCAGGAAGGCAACCTCGGCCTGATGAAGGCCGTGGAGAAGTACGATTATCACCGCGGCTTCCGCTTTTCAACCTATGCCACCTGGTGGATCCGCCAGACCATCACCCGTTCCATCGCGGATCAGGGCCGCACCATCCGCGTGCCCGTTCACATGATCGACCGCATCCGCCAGTTGTACAAGCTGACCCACGAGATGGAGCAGAAGCTCGGGCGCATCCCTACCGTCGACGAGCTGGCCGAGGAGATGAACCTCAGCCAGCGCAAGGTCCAGTGGATGCTGCGCGTGTCCTGGCTGCCGCTCTCCCTGGACAGCCCGGTGGGCGACGAAGAAGATTCGGAGCTGGGCATGTTCGTCGAGGACGACATCACCCCCACCCCGATCCAGAGCGCCTACCGCAACATGCTTCGCGATAAAATCGAAGAGGTCCTGGCGACGCTCTCCCCGCGCGAAGCGCGTATTCTCCGGCTGCGCTTCGGCCTGGACAACGGACATACCTACACGCTCGAGGAAGTCGGCCAGAAATTCGGCCTCACCCGCGAGCGCATCCGCCAGATCGAGGGCAAGGCCCTGCGCCGTCTTCGCCACCCCCGCCGCGCCCGCCAGCTCAAGGATTATCTCTAACTTTATGGTAAAATCCACATCATGAACAGCGCCTTATCCATGTTGATGCCCTGTTTTTCGACCGCGGTCCTCTGCCAGCGCAGTCCTGGCTGTCTTTCGCCAGTGAGAGGGACCGCTTGAGGCGCTTCCGCTCCTGACTGAAAAACGCTGGCCTGGGCCAGCGTTTTTCTTGGTACCCGATCCTGTTTCGCGAGGTGCGCTATGTCCGAACCCGTTCTGGTCGCAGTTGCCTGGCCCTATGCCAATGCCGAGATCCACGTCGGGAACCTGACTGGCTCCTATCTGCCTGCCGATATATTCGCCCGCTACCAGCGCCTGCGCGGCCGCCAGGTCTTGATGGTCTCTGGCTCGGATGCTCACGGCACGCCGATCACCGTCCGCGCGGACGCCGAGGGCACCACTCCGCTCGAGGTCTACCAGCGGTACCATGCTTCCTTCCTCGAGTTGTTTCAAAAGGTGGGCCTGACCTACGATCTCTTTACCACTACCCATACCTCTAACCATTTCCGCGTCTCCCAGGCCATCTTCACCGCTCTGCTCGAAAATGGCTACCTGTACACCCACAGCGAGCTGCAGTGGTATGCGCCCAGCCAGGGCCGCTTTTTGCCCGATCGCTACGTCGAAGGCACCTGCTACATCTGCGGCTTTCCGAACGCCCGCTCCGACCAGTGCGATAACTGCGGCAACCTGCTCGATCCGGCCCAGTTGATCAACCCGCGCTCGCGCATCGACGGCTCGACTCCCGAGCTGCGCGAAACCGAGCACTATTACCTCGACCTGGGCAAGCTTCAGCCCGAGCTGGTCGAGTTCCTCCACTCGCGCGAAAGCTACTGGCGGCCGAACGTGCTGCGCCAGTCACTGGGACAGATCCTCACCGAAGGCCTCCGCGGCCGCCCCATTACCCGCGACCTGGATTGGGGCATCCCGGTACCCATCGAGGGTTGGAACGGGAAATGCCTGTACGTCTGGTTCGAAGCGGTGATCGGTTACCTCTCCGCCGCGATCGAATGGTCGCAGCGCGCCGCGGACCGCCTCCCATGGCAGGGTTGGTGGCAAAACCCCGCGGCCAAATCCTACTACTTCATCGGCAAGGATAACATCCCCTTCCACGCCGTTATCTGGCCGGCCCAATTGATCGGCTCCGGGACCCGCTTCGGCGAGCTAATCGGCAGCCCGGTCAAAGCTCCGCTGACCCTTCCCTATGACGTCCCGGCTAACGAATTCATGAACCTGGAAGGGCAGAAGATCTCCGGTAGCCGCAACTGGGCCATCTGGGGGCTAGACTTCCTCACCCGCTACGACCCCGACCCCCTGCGCTACTATCTCACCATCAACATGCCCGAAACGCGCGACTCGGATTGGGACTGGGAAGAGTTCTACCACCGCAACAACGACGAGCTGGTTGCGACCTGGGGTAACCTGGCCAACCGGGTGCTTTCCTTCGCCGACAAGCACTGGAACGGCGCCGTCCCCCACCCGGGACCGCTCGGACCCGAGGACCAGGCGATCCTGACCACCGTCGAAGCCGGGTTCCAGAGTGTGGCCGCAGAACTGGAGGCAGTCCACCTGCGCGCGGCGGTTCAAGAGGCCATGCGCCTGGCGACCGAGGTCAATAAGTATCTCGACCAGACTGCCCCCTGGTTCCAGATCAAGACCGACAGGGCTGCGGCGGCGCGGTCGATCTATTCCGCCCTGCGCGCCATCGACTCCCTCAAGATCCTCTTTGCCCCGTTCCTGCCCTTCACCAGCGAGCGACTGCACGCCTACCTGGGCTATACCACCCCGCTCTTTGGCGAGCAGGGTGTCGAAACCTGGCAGGATGATCTCGGCGAGCACGCTGTGCTCCGCTACCATCCGGAAAAGGCCAGTGGTCGCTGGGAGCCCAGCCAACTCGAACCCGGTCAGCCGCTCCAGCAGCCCCAACCTCTCTTCCGCAAGCTCGATCCCTCCATCGTCGACGAAGAGCGTGCTCGTTTGGGACAGAAGGTGTAAAAAACCTTTACCACTCACTCGCCTTCACGATTCGGAATTCTCCACCGCTTCCGTTTCCTTAACCGGGATGTGATTGGACCTGAGCAGATCGAGCAGTTTGGGCCGCCCAAGGATGCGCCGGTGTTGCCGTTCAGCCCGCTCGGGTTTGGCGGTCGACCAGACGATCTCCGCTACGGCGTAAGCGGCGTGCGGCCGGCCCAACTGGCGGGCATTCTGCGCCCGGCGGGCAAGCAGCTCACCCCCAAATTGCAGCCAGTGATACAGTACCTCGAGGACTTCGATCGGGGATTCCCCCATCTCCCCTGCCCCGCCTCCGACCACGTAGTCCGCATTGCCGGTCTCCTGCCCCGGGATCACGTCCACCAGGATCATCGGAAGGCCGCAGGCCAGCGACTCGGTGACGATCAGCCCGCCTGCCTTGCACACCACCAGGTCCGAGGCGTGCATGAGATCGGGCATATTGCGCACGAAGTTGTACACCTGGGTTGGGGCGTGCCATTTGGTCTCCTCGAACTGGCCGTACAGCTCGTCATCCCCACCCGCCACCACGACCAGTTGGATCGGCAAACCCGAATGGTTGAGCGCGCGCAGTACCTCGGGCAGGTTGTAGACCCGCCGGCTGCCCACCACCAGCACTGTCACCAGGTCCTTTCGCCAGCCCAATTCCTCGCGGATAGTTACCGCGGACCGGGTCTCATTACTTAATTTGGGATGAACCGGGATTCCCGTGATTTGTAACTGGCGCGGCTTCAACCCCGCTTCCATGGCAAGCTCGCGCACCCGCGCCGTGGGTACCAGGCACAGATCGACCGAATTATTGAACCAGATGCGGTGGACCGTGGCCAGGTCTGTGACGATCGTGATCACCGGCACGTAGCGCCGGCTGATGGCGAATACCGCTTCGAGCGGCGCCTGGTAGAGGGGATACGTGGTGGCGATCACTTCCGGATCGTAGCGGCGCACGACATCCCGCATCACTTCGAAGAGCATTACGGTCAGCGCGCTCTCGAACAGGGTGCTCGTCACCATCTGGTCGCTGGCCTGGAAGCCGAGCTTATACAGCTCGGGGGTGCTGCGCACCATCTTGTCATAGTCCGATTGGCTGTCGCGTAAAATGGAGGGCGCCCGCCTGTCCTCGAGCGGGTTGACCATATCGATTTGAATCTGATCCCCATACATCTCCTCCAGCGCTTCGATCAAAGCGTTGGCGGCGCTGCGGTGGCCAAAACCGGCATCGGCATAGAGAACGAGAATACGTTTTTGGGGACTCATGGTTTTAATCTCCTCAATTTTCCTCAGGCGACGCTGCGGCTTTCATTGTGAAACCCCAGGGTCCAGATTTCCTGCAAGGGATGATAGACCAGCTCGAAGACCTGGCCCTGCGCCGTCATACAAAGGATGTGCTCGCCCTGGTCGTCCTTCCAGCGCCGGCCGGTGGAGTCGACTCTCCACTCCTGGCCGTTCCAGGTGAACCGCGAAGGCTCGGCGCGGCCCTCGGGATCCCAGCGAGCCTGAACTTGGATCGTTTCCATCGTTTTTTCCATCAAATAGTCAAGCAGGTGCTGGAGAGCAGCCTGCGCGGACAGGGTCTTATTCTCGATCCGGTCGCCCGGCCACAGGTACTGCCAGGCCCACTGCCCCGCGGGTGCGCTCATCCCCACCCAGACCAGGCCGACCGGCTTCCCAGGCATCTCCCCTCCTGGCCCGGCGATCCCGCTGGTCGAGATCCCGATCTCCGCTCCAAACGCGGCGCGCGCCCCCGCGGCCATTTCGAGCGCGGTTTCACGGCTAACTGCTCCGTAGGTTTCCAGAGTCGCGCGGCTCACGCCGAGCAGGCGCTCTTTCGCTTCATTCGCGTACGCTGTGATGCCGCCGAGAAAATAGTCCGAGGAACCGGGCACATTGGTGATCAGATGACTCACCAGCCCGCCGGTGCACGACTCGGCAGTGGCCAGCTTCCAACTCCTGCGCCGCAACAGCTCCCCGATTTGATAATCCAACCCAGGGTCCAACTCGCTCTCCAGGAAGACGCTTCTTTTGTCCCATTATACACGGATGTCACACGGACAATCGCACTGTGTCGCCGGATTGGTTTCTCGAATCACGATTTTTGCATTTGTCAATCCGTCATTTTTGACGGATATGGCTTTCTTAAAGATACTGTTGGCAAACCTGAGAGGGGGTTGTAAGATAAGGTTGGAGGCAGAAATGTGTTTAAAGGTACAACCACCCTGGTCGATGCCACCCGAAACGGAA